>CAZOAX010000211.1:0-4426 GCA_964577735.1 uncultured bacterium | reverse complement strand
CTACTACATAACCATCCATATCCATCACCAAGGCCTCATCGTAGCCGCATCTGTTGGCTTCAGCTGTCGCTAAAAATGAATTGACGTAGCAACCACCGGCCTTTGCTTTCGTAGGAAAGCACGTGTCGGGGAACTTCCGCCAGCTTGAGATCATCAAATCCATTCCTTTGTTCAAGTCAAAATATTGGCCTAATGGGATGAAATAGATCCCAAGATCAAATTTCAGGCCTTTTGGTTTCGGAGCCAAATTTTCACTCGGTGAGAAGATAAAAGCCCGGATGTAAAAATCGCTTGTAGGATTGTTTTTAGAGATCAATCCTTCTATTACGTCCTGGAAGTCAGCAAAAGAAATGGAATAGTCATACTCCATGATCTTGGCAGCATTCATCAAACGATTATAGTGGTCCTCCAAGCGGAAGATCTGAATGGAGTTATCCTGAACATACCCTCGGATGCCAGCAAAGCAGGTGGTGCCGTATTGCAAGCTATTGCAATTCAGCCCCACTTGCGCATTTTCTTTGGGGACGATATCTCCATCAAAGTAGACATAAGGCATCGGGGTTGTCATGATCGATTCTCCATATAGTTGAATAATTTAGGATACGTTTCTCTTGCAGTGCTCAAAACAATTGTTGCAATAGCAATCACCATCAAACGGGTGGCAAATATTCTCTTGCCTTTGTCAGATATCATTTCTACCGGAGCCCGTCGCAATGCTTGAGAAGTGGTTTTATACTTCTCTTTTTGAGGGTCAGCTTGCATCATCATGCGTGCCTGCTCAAAAACTTGTGTTAAGGCCGCTGTGACAAGCCCAACAGTAAAACTTGAACCTAATTTAGCTACGTGCTCATGGTTCTCGCTGAATTGAGGAAAGGTATTTTGCATCAGTTTAAAGACTTCTGAAGGGCATACAATCATGCCGGCACCAAGGCCCATCTGACGCAAGAAAACGGGGCCTATCCCGCGATACATGGCTTTATATGCTTTAGGATTGATCATCAGCATTTCACATGGGGTCACGGTGATAGTGCTGAAAGCTCCGGCTATTGCGCCTATTCCCAAGCGTTTTGTAAATGAGATAGGTTCATTCTTGTTAAAAAAACCATCCCTTATTAAGCCGTCTATAGTTCCCATCAAAAACAGTTGGTGGGCAGATAAAGCTCCCCATACAAAACCGTTATATAAACCCGAAATCTTGTAGTTTTTTTTTGCACCCATAAAGATTTGCAAGCCCACTGAACGAAATGGGTGATAAGCTATAACGGTAGATCCTGTAGCCAGGAATTCTATTGCAGCTTTTTTTAAAGGAAAATTTTCATTTTGGGATGTGTTAATGCTCATTTGTTTGTCCTAATTTAAAATAATTAATAATAAGTCGAATATTATCGCTTAAAAATCTATAAAAAATGAAATTAAAAGATGTCCTTAGAGGACGAGAAGGAGGGGAAGGAGGACGAGTGAAAATGAACGATCAGTTGTATTAATGAAAGAAATGTAGGGCATAGGTTTATAGTAGTCCATTTCGCTAACTCCTAAGTGTTTAGCAATTTTAAAAATAAATAATAAAAATGTGGAAAATGATTAGATTATGTCCCTTACGGGAGGAGGAGAAGGAGGACGGAATTTTTACAAGCGGAATCCTTTTCTTTTCGTGGAAAAGAGGGGATAGGTTGTTTTGTAAAATAATGTTCCATGAGTATATTTTAATTCATTATTGAATTAAACGTCAACTTAATTGTTAGTTAGCTGGTTTTCCCGCAGTTAAACGAAACAAAAAAGCTACTGCAAGGCCGGAGATGAAGCCGCCGATATGGGCCATATAAGCAACGCCGCCAGTGTCTTGTGTCGAATATAGTGATCCTGCACCGCTCATTAATTGCAAAGCGATCCAAAAGCCGATGACGACAAGTGCCGGCATAGCTACAATGGACTGACCGACCAGTACTTTAACCTTTTGACCGGGGAAAAAGAGGATGTAGGCACCAAGAACACCAGCAATCGCGCCGGATGCCCCCACATTAGGTATGTTGGACGCAGGAAAAAACATATATTGGGAAAAAGTCGCTGCAAGGCCACTAAGAATGTAGAGTAGAAGGTATTTAACTTTACCCAAGTGATCTTCCACATTATCACCAAAGATCCATAAGTAGAGCATATTGCCCCCTAAATGCATCACGCCTGCATGCATGAACATGGCAGAAAAGATTGTTGGAATGTCGCCAATTGGATTGTCACTAAAACGCTTCGGAATAAACGCCCATTGCTTAATGAACTCTTCTCCACCGCTCAGCTCAGCAAGGAAAAACAAAATGTTCAACGCAATTAAAATGTAGGTGACTACAGGTGCAGTTTTACGCAGGGAATTATCATCTCCAAGAGGCATCATAGATTTAGATCCTTTATTTAAGGGCGCATGTTTTTTTACATATACGCCTTCAATCGTTTCTTGACACTAATTAAAAATTAAAGATATAAGCATTCCAATTTTTACTTATGACGGTGCGTATATGCTTTTCCGAATCTTATTTCTCATTCTCATTTCTTCTCAAAGTTTCTCTCAGGATGATATTCCAAGGGCACCGCTGCTAGCAAGTATCGAAAGCGAACCCACAGGTGTCATTGATGGCGCCTTTAATGTGATAGCGGGAAGTTTCTTTGAGCATGCTGTTGATCTTGCGATTCCCGGCCCAGAAGTGCTTAAGGTTGAACGGCTTCTCATCAATAACAACAATAGACCTGTATTAAATGTAGATTTTAAAGACCTGCATGAGCGAGCAGAGTGGAGATTTAACGATTTTCAATATGTTTCCGTCGATAGACGTAGAACCCATGCAAAAGGAATGAGATCATACCGGTGTAATTATCATGGGCCTCTTGGGGAACTGCTTTATTTTCAATTTGAAAGCCAGAGAAAGCCTGATTGCTTTGATTCAGCTGTGCACATCAAAATGCTCACACATGGACATATCAATACAGCGCAAGGGATTATTGGAGGTCAGACCAACATTCGTAATAACGTATTTAAAATACATGGAGAAGAGGCTTCAACTATTGTCAGGAGCAACGGATCTATATTGCGATTCAAAAGACAAGGCGAAATTTTTGAAGATGAGCATGAGGAAGATTGTAAGGCTCATTTGCTTGAAGAGGAGATTCTTCCAAACTACCTGAAAAAGAACTACGTATTTGACAAACACGGGAAGCTACAGGAGTTTGCCTTAAAAAATTGGGGGAATAAAGCTCTATCGCAAGTTCAACGTCATGAATCAGATCATAAGAAATCTAGAGAAATCACTTATTCAGCACCGGATGGAAGAACTGTTTCTTATACATTTGAAAAATCTCCGCTATATAAGGACTTGCCGTACTCAGGAGGGATCAAGGATACTCTTAAACAGGTCGCGAGTAGTGATAAACCGCTTGTCACTTATTCCTACCGTCTTTCTACCAGAGAGGATCTTGGGTATGTGCCCGAGCATGGAAATAAAATTTACAACATTGCTCCGCATGTTAGTTACAGGACTTATCCTGACAATCGATTTATCTGGATTGATTATTATTCTGCAGGAAATCCTCCAAGAGCAAATCTTGAAAATATATATGAAGATCAGACTAGTGCTGATTTTATGCGTGTGCAGACTGTTCGTGCACCTTTAGGCTCTGATAAGACACCCATTCAGAAATATCACTTCAAATATCACCTGCCACTTGGAGGCGGTGGCTGCACAGCCGTTTATGATGCCTATAACCGGAAAACTGACTACGGGTTTAATGATAGGAACAGGCTGACAAGTGTCGTTAAGTTTGATGCATCTGGAATGCCTTATACAGCTGAAAATCTCTATTGGGGCCCTCAAGATACGCATAAGGAAATTGAACTGATCACAAGAACGTTCGGATTGTTCAATAGTCCCATAAAATCATTCGCAAAGACTTATGGTTATGACATTTACGGGAATGTGGTCGTTGAATATCTATATGGTAATCTGACCGGTAAAAATACATCTAATACACTTGTTGTTGATGCAAAAGGTGATCCACTGCCAAATACAGCAGAATGCCTCATCAAGGCGCATGAGTATAGTTTGGACACCTATCATCTGCTTTTGAAAACAACAGTTGGATCCAAGACTATACGTAACGTCTTTATTCCTAATACAAACCTTCTTTCTGCTTGCTACCACCAGGATGCTGGCATGACCTATCTCAGGCATTTTTATTTTTATAACGATACAGGGCTTGTCATTAAGCATTTGATCGACGATGGAATAAATGACGATGTCAATGATCTGACGGGGGTGACTGAACGAAAAATTGAAAATATTGAAAGAAGTTCTGTCTACCCAGTTGGATTGCCCTTAGTGTCATCAGAACTTGCATTGGATTTGAATACGGGTGCAGAGGTTCTTCTTGGGAAAAGAGTCAA
>CAZOAX010000210.1:0-4451 GCA_964577735.1 uncultured bacterium | reverse complement strand
AAAGTGTCAATATCCCCCCGGAATATCTTTCTCCAAAGCATGACAATAGAACCCCAGGTCCCAGAATGCTTATCTTTATAGTTTTGGGTTTGGTTTGTTATCATCCCCTTCAGATTTTCTAGATAGAGCACATCGACTTGGCTTACTTGTACAGGTGCGTTTGCGTTAAGATACTCGAACAATTTCGAATAAATTTTTTCCAAATGCATTTTCTTGGACTTTCCAGTTAAGTCACCCACGACCTGATTGTTTTTTTTATTATAAACAAGCTTAGGTATGTTACCGTCATGCGACCCTTCAAAACCTTCCAAATATTTAGAAAAACCGGGCGGATCCGTTCTTTTCACACGACTCATTGCTCTACCTTAACAATTAATAACAGTTAAATAACATTATACAGTCTCTTGCATTATTATCTTCGTTAAATTAAGATTTCTTTATACAAATGACAGGATTTATGGATTTTTTGCCAGACCAAGAGACAATGACCTACTGGATGACCCATTATGGGGCTTTTTCCCTATTTATCCTTCTGGCACTAGGAGTGGTCGCATTACCCGTTCCCGATGAAACACTTATGGTGCTTGCCGGTATATTGATCAAAGCCGGAGAAATGCCCTTTTTATCCACCGTGCTCGCCTCTTTTCTTGGCAGCATGTTCGGCATCACCCTAAGCTACATCATTGGAAGAACAGCCGGAAGCGGGCTTTTGCACCACTATGGAAGCAAAGTTGGCATCACAGAAGACAAGCTTGCTATATCCCACGAATGGTTTGCCCATTACGGCAAATGGACCCTCACCTTTGGATACTTCCTGCCCGGCATCCGCCATCTGACAGGCTTTGCTGCCGGCACATCTGAGCTAAATTATTCGCAATTTGCCCTCTTCGCCTATCTTGGAGCGGCCGTCTGGGCCACTGTATTCCTCTCCATCGGCTATTTTGTCGGCAACTACTGGTATGACATCATCGCCATTGTCGAACAATACAGCGACTTTGCCTTCCCGGCAGCCTTTGTCGCCGCTGTTGCCACCTACTTCCTCTGGCGACGATACAAAAAATAAGAAGATTCGTTACGCCCGAAGATGAGAAATTAACGCAGAGGCGCAGAGACGGGGAGACGCAGAGGAAGCCACTCGCCAACAAGGACTTAATTTACCAGAAGAAAGTTCCTTTCTTCTGGTCAGAAGTTTTTATTGCTATAAGGAGGCCTTGAGGCCTTCTTTTAGCAATAAAAGGCTTTCTTTTTTCTTCTCTGCGTCTCCCCGTCTCTGCGTCTCTGCGTTAACTTTGCTTTCAGGTGTTCTTATGTTTTTTATAATAGGGTGCCGCTCAGAAGGGCAATTGCTATTGAGAAGTAAATGATGAGGCCGGTCACATCGACAAGCGTGGCAACAAATGGCGCTGATGAGACGGCAGGGTCGTAACCAAGGCGTCTCAGCATGAGAGGCAGCATGGAGCCCGCAAGCGTACCCCACATTACAACGCCTATCAAGGCAAAGAAAATCGTCCATGCAACAAGCAGCCAATGTTCCCCATAGATACCTGAGAACTGACTCCAAAGACCAATACGAAGAAAGCCTACGCAACCAAGAATAGTTCCGAGGAATAATCCTGAGAACACTTCTCTTCTCATCACACGCCACCAGTCTTTTAAGCGCACCTCACCAAGGGCCATCGCACGGATCACAAGTGTAGAGGCTTGCGAACCTGCATTACCGCCGCTTGAGATGATCAAGGGCACAAAAAGAGCAAGGACAACGGCCTTGGCAATCTCCTCTTCAAAATACCCCATGGCAGAGGCTGTCAACATTTCTCCTACAAAAAGAATCAACAGCCAGCCGAGCCTCTTTTGCATCAAGCTCATGAATGGAGTATCCAGATAAGGCTCTGTCAATGCCTCAGAACCCCCGATCTTCTGGATATCTTCCGTGCTTTCCTCAACAGATGCATTCATGATGTCATCGATCGTCACAATTCCAAGTAAAGTGCCCTTGGAATCGATAACGGGCATGGCAGCACGTTCGTATTTATGGAAGATCTGCACCGCTTTTTCCTGATCATCAGTCACATCAAGCGCAAAGAATTTATGGTCGGACATGTTGCGTAAAACAGTATCAGGTGAAGCAAGCAACAATTGTCTTATCCGAAAATCATCGATCAGCTTGCCTTTATCATCGACCGCGTAGACCACATTGATCGTTTCACTGTCTCGTCCCTTTTTGCGGATATCATCCAGGACCTTTTGGACAGTCCAGTCAAGCTTGACTGCAATATATTCAGGCGTCATCAAACGCCCGACACTATCCTCGGGATATCCAAGTAAGTGAAGGGAAAGTGCACGTTCGGCCGGTGAGAGATATTTAAGAAGTTGATTCACAGAATCTGCCGGCAGCTCGCTCAGCAAGTGCGTTCGATCATCCGGTGAAAGAGCATTGAGTAACTTGGCAACACTTTCAGAGGGAATAGCGTTAAGAATGTTGATTTGAGCTCTAAAAGGCAGATATTCAAAAACTGTCACGCCTCGATCAAATGGGAGAGCCTTAAAAATCTCCACCTGCTCTGCAAACGGATTTGAAATGATCATGTCCGCAATATCAACAGCTGAAACGCGACTAGGTTCCGGACTATTATTCATCTGCAGCATCCGCTATGAGTTGTTCTTTTACCGCCTCTTCCTCACAGATATGGGAGGTGTAGCACATCGGCTTGATCAAACGATATCCCCCCTTCTGCTCGCATGCAAGATCGATTTTTGCTAAGATCTCCGGGATCATTTCCCTTGCAGCCTCCTTACCAGACTCATATAAAAGCTGCTTCATTTTATCATTGAAAGTCCCCACTCCGCAGGTTTTTGGGCGGATCACGAAATCGGCATTCGTGCAGCACTCCTGGTTCTGCCACATAAAAACAATCTCTGTACTTCTCTCAAAAACCTGGAACAAATTCTTGGGATAGGTTTTCGGCAACAATTCGCAAAGATCAACCGCTATAATAATATCAGCCCCAAGATCTTTAGCAACCCTTGCCGGCACAGGATTGACAACACTGCCATCGACCAAAATTCTTCCCATATAGTCACAAGGAACAAAGAAAAAAGGAATGGAGCAGGATGCCTGAACGGATTTAACCAGATCGCCCGCCCCAAGCGTGATCAACTCCCCTGTATATAGATCAGTCGCAACAGCCACAAAAGGGATCTGCAGCTCATCAAAGGTCTCAGCCTCCAGATGATCATCCAAAATCCGATAGAAATTCTTCCCTTGAGAAAGGCCATAGCGGCACGTGAGAAGGTTTATATCGCAAATACTATCGCTTTTCAGCTGCCAGACAGCACACTTGATATGCTCAACAGAAGGATTATCGGCATAAAGCGCTCCCACAATACTTCCGGCGCTGCAACCCACGATCAGATCAATCGGAATGCCCGCATCGACAAGCTCTTCAATCACCCCCACATGCGCCATCCCCCTGATCCCACCACTACCCAAAACAAGCGCCACCCGGATATGTTCCGGCACATAAAAACAAGGAAGCGGATCCGGCTCTGCCTCAGGAATGTACTGATGCGGACAGCACCCACAAAGAAAAAGCAGCAGAAAAATACAATATTTCATAAAAATATGTATATAGATAACACCCTTGGATAAGCAAGCTTTCTCTAGAAATGTCTGACAAATCTAAAGTTGTACTTTATATTTGTCGTTTACATATTCCCTTAATATCACGGAGCAAAGTGACTAAAGGCTTCTTCATCGAAATCGATATGCATACTGGGACGACGAGGAGCAATGTAATTACTAAACTGACCAATTTCTTTTCTGAAGGTAAGATTAACGCTACCTACCTCGCCATGACGGTTTTTGGCAACGATTAGCTCGGCACATCCGGGTTTGTCATTTGCATCATAATACTCGCGGCGCAGAAGAAACATTACGATATCTGCATGATCTTCAATAGCCCCGCAGTCTCTAAGATCGGTAATCGTTGGTCGGTGTCCAGGCCTCTCTTCAACTTTGCGAGATAGTTGTGAAAGACAAATGATTGGGATATTTAATTCTTTCGATAAATATTTCAATATCCGAGTGATTTCAGAAAGATCATGAGCTCGATTATCACATGGCAAAAAGGGGGCTGATGTGGTAATAAGCTGAAGATAATCAATGACAATTAGTTGAATATTAAACTGAGCTTTCATCTGATGTGCTCTTTCTCGAATATCAGTGATTGACAATCCACCGGGATTATCATCGATCAGCAAAGTTGATTCTTGGATGATGTGATGAGCACCAACTACGCGTTGATATTCCAACCCATTTATCGCTCCAGTTTTGATTTTTTCAGACTCTACTTCAGCAAGTGAGCAAATCATCCGGTGAGAAAGTTGTTCTGCTGACGTTTCTAACGAAAAAACACCAACGGACATTCCCTGTTTAAAACAAATATTCTCCA
>CAZOAX010000209.1:0-4458 GCA_964577735.1 uncultured bacterium | reverse complement strand
ACAAACGGCTGCAATTGCTCCGCCGCAAGAAAAAGTGAAGGCCCCTCCACTATCTTGCGCCAGCTTTACTGTGCAAAAATAGCTCGATAATCGCCTCATTAAAGGCCGGAAGATCTTTTGGGCTTCGGCTCGTCACGATGTTTCCATCCGTCACTACCTCTTGATCCACCCACTTAGCACCCGCATTGATCAAATCAACCTGGATCGAAGCATACGAAGTCATCTTCTTGCCTCGCACACCTTCGGCATTGATCAACATCCAAGGACCATGGCAGATCGCGCCGATCGGCTTATGCGACTTGACAAAGCCTCTTACAAAATCAACAGCTTTCGGGTTCATCCGAAGCGTATCCGGATTGAACAAGCCACCCGGAAGAAGCAATGCATCAAAGTCCTCTGCACGCGCCTTCTCAAGATCTAGATCAACCGGAACATCCGTTCCCCAATCCTTCCCTTTCCACCCTTTTATCTTCCCCTTCACAGGAGAAACAACAACTGTTTTCACGCCCGCTTGCTCAAGCGCTCTTTTTGGCTCCTCAAGCTCGGACTGCTCAAACCCATCTGCAGCAAGTATTGCAACTTTCATACATGCCTCCTATTTCTTCTTACGGGATTTGCCACGTCTTGCCTCGCTCAAAGCAATCGCAACCGCCTGTTTTTGTGGCTTGCCCGCATGCACTTCTCTACGAATATTCTCAGAAATCCCTTCTCTTGATGAAGCTTTCGAACCTTTTATTAACGGCATAACTCCCCCTTATATTATTAGCACCCTTAACCTTACTAATAACATTAAATTATTTTTGAGAGAAATTATAATAAGCGACTTTTAGGAATGCAGCCATTTCATTCTCCGGAACCTTCGCATCCGGATCATATACACCTGAAAATAAAGACTTTAGATAGTCCGGACGACCCCGAACTAAAAGATTCTGCCAATAATTACGCCCATACTGAGGATACTTCGCTAAAAACTCCCCCATTTCGCGATAAGTAGGACTCACCTTGTTGATCAACTCCCCTTCCATGAAATAATTCTTCCAGCCGATAAAAGCCTTCTGCACTTCTACGGACTTCGGATCCCACCCCGCCCACTCCGGGCTATACTCTAAAAAATAACGGAACTCCCCCTCCTTGATCTCCCGCGGGATCAAAACATCCCCCACAAGACCTTTCCAAATATGGTAAAGAGAAAGCACCTCCGGCGGCGCTGACACATAATCGTCCGCCTGCCCAGGCTCAATCCCAATTTTCTCACTATACTGAAAGCCCGGCAAATAGCCCGCCTTACCGCTCACATTGACCCGCATGTACTCAGGAAACTGATATAAAAATAAAGAAAAGTCCCGATTGGTGACCTGAAGAAAAGGATTCTCCTTTTGCAAACGATGCTGCCTTGAAAAAACTGGTCCCACACCTCCAACATGCACCGCTACAGTCAGTGCAATCACATAAAAATAAATCCACGCCGCTCGCATATCGAATCGGCGTGGATTGGAGATCAACTCTTGATCGCTAAGTTCCTTAGAAACCATAAGTTAAACGAAGAGCCAAATAGTTCGTCGGGAATCTTGAGAACTGTCCCTCAACGGAGTAGCCATCATGATATTCAACAAATGCACGAAGTAATTTCGCTCTCTCATACATCTTCCCAAATTCATAACCAAGCGCATAAGTCATATCCACATGGTTCTTATACTCCCCACGATGTCTCATATAGATCGCAAAGTACGGGTTGCCATAAAGATCTCCACAAGGATACTCAAAGCCAAGGCCGTACATATGCACCTCGCCACCGGCTTCTGCATAAAAACTCTTGCACTTGTAAGACTCATCGGAGTGCACAATCGCTCCCACACCCGCATAAATCCTAATTTCCCGTGTCAAGTTATGCGAAATAAAAAAGTCCAAATACTCCGCACTAGGATTAAGCCTTGTAAAGTTCGGATGGTTCAACAAATACTCATCACCAATATGAGAGGAAATATGATACCCCCTCAACCGAAACTGCCAGTTATCAATATAGTACGTCAGCGGAACACCAATATAATAGTCCGCATTCATCAAAGGCGAAGACTCATGCAGCGGATCAAACACCGCCCAAACAGCCCCCTCGATCTCCAATTGCAAACTTCCGCACCATGGCCACACATTAGTCCAACGATAAAGCGGAATCGCCTCGCCATAGCTCACCGGAATCACATTCTTGACCAAAACCTGGTCATCAAAACGCCATCCCGCCGAATAGTTCACCTGTCTCGGGTCCGCCAAAAACGGCCTCATCGGCTGCGGATCCCCCGGGATAAACTCCCCGCTCACGCATCCACAATCATAGCTCGCCCACAGCGGCAAATCCCTCCACCGCCAGTCGCCCTCACTCGGCACATAATCCGACATAAAGTCCCGACAGCAATCCGGCCCACAATCACACTCCGGCCCGCACTCGCACTCCATCGCCTGCCCCGCCCCAAAGGCCAGCAGCCCCATGCACAACATTCTAAAAAACATCCTATCACTCCCAGTTAGCTAAAGGAACCATCCTACCGCCCCGCCCATTATCTGACAAAACATTTTTTCCAATAAATAGTACTTTCCAGCAAACCAACAAAACACGCCTTTATAGCAAATACCATTTTCTATCAAACCACGTTTTCCAACAAAAACACTACCCTAAAAAACACCCACCTGCCATAATTACACAAAGTTCTCCCTCCGGGGCTATAGCTCAGTCGGTTAGAGCAGCGGACTCATAACCCGCTGGTCGCTGGTTCAAGTCCAGCTTGCCCCACTTTTTCAACTACAATGCACTTCATACTACGATATAGATTTATCACCATAACATCCTTCAAAAGCTTTTTTAAATACTTATCTCTTACAAAAATAGCTATCTCTATCATTAGGATTTGATTCATATATGGATTGGAAAGAAATCTAGATAAACAAACACCTCGTCGAGCAATCCCTACAATAAAACTTAACCGCCATCGAACCTCATCAAGCACAGAAAGCACTAGAAACTAGAAGAAAGGCGTATCAATGAAGCCCAAGCTGGCAATGACAACGCAATTAAATTGTTAGATCTAACTAACCATTAAAATGGAAAACCAAGGCCAAGAATTTTTCGAGCAATTTTCAATACCACCGACTGGAGTAGGTGATTCTTTACATACGGTTATTATGGAAAATAATGATGTTAAAAACATTCTTACTTTTGATGAAAAAGATGATTTTAAGCAAATTCCAGGACTTAAAGTTTTTCATGCAAGAGATATTGCGAAGGAATTTCAAAAATACTTTCAATTTCTACGACGTCTTTGATCTTCAAAAAATGTAGTACTAAATCGAAAAAATTTATTTGATTGAAAAAAGGTTGTTTTACAACTTTTTTTCAATAACGACTAGCTTGTGATACATAATTAAAAATTTTAAAAACCACATAGATAGCATATAAATTGCCTTTATTTTAATCGATAATGCATAATAATGTCATTATTTTATTTATTTTGGTTCACTTATGGATAAGAAGATTGAAGATGCAAAAACTTGGTTTAGAGAAAAAATAGTGAAATCGCATATTGAAAACACCAAGAAACTAACTAAATCAAGTGAATTTAGCATCAATCCATTTTTAATAAGCTACCTAGCCAATTTTCTAACAGGAAATAGTAGCCCTGAAAGTATTGCTAAAGTATTAATATATGCAAGGATACTTGGAACTTCAATAAATACCTCATTTGGTCAACATGCACAGTCATTTTTTTCTGATGAAGGGTTAGGATCTTATGGAAGTGCTATAAATGGAATCGACATTGAGTTTACTGATAAAATTGATGGACGAAAAAAATATTGTCAATTAAAAGCTGGGCCACAAACACTTAATAAACATGATGTGGAAACAATAGATGGACATTTCAAAAAACTAAAAGGGATCGCTAAAACAAATAATTACTATATAGGCATTAACGATCTAATTATTGGCGTTATGTACGGAAATAAACATGAATTAAACCCTCATTATAAAAGCTTAGAGAAAGGATATAATTACACAATATTTATTGGCGAAGAGTTTTGGTTTCGTCTTACTGGCGATAAAAATTTTTATCAAAAACTTATACAAGCTCTTACCGAAGTAGCCGAAGAATTTGATTCTACTAAACTTATTAAAGAAACAATTCAAGAGTTGTCTAAGGATGTTCAAATATTAAAAATATCAAAAGCAAATCTTAATCGTTTTGATGATCATAAGAACGATGGACAATTTCATCAAAAAAAATTAAACAATAATTAAAACTTAAATATCAAATAAAAAGTAACACAAACTGATTTCAATATTAAATTGCTTGTATTCACGTATTGGCTTATAATTTTATTTTTCGCCAAACTTGTAATTTATAAGGGTCTTATGTCAAAGCTTGAATTCATCTCTGATGCCGACTTAAAAGAAGCAGTTGAATACCTGCT
>CAZOAX010000208.1:0-4501 GCA_964577735.1 uncultured bacterium | reverse complement strand
TCGATGAAGAAACTCTGATTCCAAGATATGACTGGAGGAACTGGCTTAATCAGTTCAACAGTAAAGGATCAACAAGAAACCCAAGTTTCAGTGATTATACAATCCAATATCCTATTTATAAGGAATCTACTCAATTTTTTCCACCAACAACTAGTATTAAATATGCTCTAGACAATGATTGGTTAATCTTAAAAGGGAAGAAACAGAAATACGAATTGTATTTGGTCAATGCAAAACTTTTAGTTGGTGACAGTAGATTTTACGGAGAAGATTTCAGTAGTGGTGATAAGTTTATTGTCGAAAAAGCAAATCATTATGATGCGTATGTTAAAGATCCATCAATTAAAGGCACTGGGAGTACTGAAGGTTGGCTTACCGCTGGTATAAACCACCATTTAACATTAGTGGCGCATCAAGTTTCCAATCTTCTCTAAAGAAAATAACTTCTCGAACCTTATCCTCAAGATCACTGTGATCGAAAATTTCAGAGAGCTTTTTGTAAAGATATTTTCGAGGTTTCGAACGGATACCATTTGCTTCACCTTCTTTTTCGAGAAGTTCTAATGCTTCATCTCTCCACAAAAGAGAAGCGATCGCAACTCTGTCTTGATTTAAATTTTTTCCAGATTCTCTTATACAATTAAAGGTGACAGAGTTTTCGCTATTCATTTTAGCAAGGGTAATACCCCACCAATCTGGCACCATGTTCATGGCTTCGAACAAATGGTTTTTTCCAACCACTAGAGTTACCTCATTAAAAACCGAATTGTATATTTTGATTTGTTCTGGTAGTCGATCCAATGTATCGAGATCGCTTTTAATTTCATATCCGTGCAATATGCCATTAACTACAGCGATATCTATGCGAGCAACTCCATGTTGGACGCCCCATTCTTCAAGAATACGCACCTTATGGTCAGTGCTGTGAAGATTAGCTAGTTCTTCTTTCAAGGCAACACGAATAACTCTGTCGTTTGTTGGAATGTTCTTGATAAAAGTACTTGTTCGCATGAAAATAAGTGTGAAATCCTACGCATGAATTTTAGCATATTGTGAGTATGGTCCAAAGCAATGTGGATAAAATCCTGACTTATTTTTTGTTATGATTTTTGTGTAAATAGTTATGAAAAAGACCCCCTCTATCAGACAAATGAAATATGCCTACGGGCTGATGAACGAAAACAAAAGCAGGCGCGAAATTGCGCTTGATGCGGGCTTTTCGTACAGTACCGCAAGAGTACCGAAATCGATTGAAAATAAAGCCGGATTCAAACTTGCTATGGCTCAATTAGCTGGAGAGATGGAGAATACCACCATGCAACTTCTCTATGAATTAAAAACGCGTGACTTAAGCAAAATGGACAATAGGGATCTCCTACACACCCTAGATGTCATGTCCCGTACATGGGAACGGTTTGTCTCAAAAATCGTCTAGATAGTCAAAATAAACGTCAACACTGCCACAATCAGAACCAGAATTTCTAAAAAGTGCTTTGCTGCGTACTCTCTTATTTTCTTGCAAAAAGGTTTCAGCGCGTAGCGTCCCTTTTCAGTAATATAGATAAAAGCCCCGCTACCAAATGGTCGTTCGTACCGTATGTAATCTTTTTGTTGCAATTTTTCCAGACGTTTTACGTAAGCTTCCTTTTCTATGCCGAATCCTTTGAACGTCTCATTTATAACAGCCGCTTCTGATGCTTTATCTTTCTCGGTCAAATAAGAGAGAATTTTATGATCTATTTGATCCATTTTTCCATTATAACAACTCCTTCATTTTTTAATAAAATGTGGTACTCTGAAAGCACAACTGAATAAGAATAAGTAACCTAACCCTTTGGTAACAAAGGTATGGCGAAAAGAAAACTCGCTACAAGATAAAGACCCTGTCATCATGGTACTTGTAGCGAGTCACATCTGGAAACGGATGCGTATGGTCTTCGGATCGTAGCTATGGTGGCAGGCTTTTTGTCTGCTTAATTTATAAATAAAAACTCGCTACAACAATATGAAAACATTTAAAATCGTCGCGATTTCAGTGATCGTAAGCGGAGCGTTATTCATCGCCGGTTCAACGTATGCGGCATTTCAAATCAACCTTAAAGATCCAAGCAAATCTGGTGTGGTGGTCCCGTCAAAGCAAACCAGCGGGTGTCTTTCTGTCTCTGAACAAATAAAGATGGGCTTCAAATACGACATCTGCACTGGCGAAAAACTGCCGGCAAGTTTCAGTGCGGATCAGGTGGAGGCGCGATTCCAAGCAATCGAAGCAAGATTGAACAAACTAGAAGCTAAAAGATAAATCATATGCTTCTCGTTTATATCCTCTTGAGCATCATTGCTGTAGGTGTATTACTAATCAGCCCGGCGGGACAGCGCTTATTGGAAAAAATCGGTGTTACTGCCTTTGTGTTGGTAATCATAGGATTGATCGTCCTATTGATTATCGGGGGCGTTTCTTTGGTCTCAAATAATTGGCAATCAATCAAGGAGTTTGCCGGAGGTATATTGATCCTCATCGGGCTGCTCGTTGCTTGGGTCATCGTCCTTGTTGTTATCCCAACGCAATCTAATAAATTGCTCGGCAAATGGTTAAAAAATCCCGAACACAGAAAGACTTTTTGGGCATGGTTTTTCGTTATAGTTTTTGGATTTCTCATTTACTACTTGAAATCGATATGATGAAGAAATTGGTCGCGCTCATCCCAGCGAAGGGTAAAAGTAAGAAAAGAATCTCACGGGAGCTGAAAAAAGTATTAAGATCAAAAGGCTTTATAAATAAAGGATAAATTTAGGATTCCTTGACTAAATTTTTAAGTGGGAATAACATTAGACCACGGCTATTTTTAGCAGTTGCCATCGGCAACATGCACCTACGGCATATATCTGACTGGATAAGTGTTCAATGAACACAAAACGTAGGACTCCTCGCCTGTCAAAGGAGAAAGAGTTTTGAGATCTCTCAAGACTTCTTTCTCCGACAGTAAAAATATATCGGAAAGAAGTATGAAAACCTCAAGGCGAGGTTTTTCTTTTTGCGAAATTCTCTGACTAAATTATTAGTCCTAATTGCTCGTGATGACTTTAGATGTAGGAACTTGGATGTTTGCCATCTAAGGTCATCACGGAAGGTGCAATCATCCAGAATGGATACGCAGAATCCAGAGCATGTTTTTCCAGCTATTGGTAAGGAAAAATATCTTCTCAAATTCAAAGAAATCTATAAGAAAAGAGAAGGTAAAGATCTCACGGATCAAGAAGCTTTGCAGCACTTCAATCGTTTGGTTATTTTGGTAAATGCTGTTTACCAACCAATGAAAAAATACTCTGCAGATAGCTTCCAGTGTCCTACCTGTGGCCAGAAAGTAAAGCTTAAATTCGCTGACGAAGTCAGTGAAAAGGAATTTCTTATTTCTGGACTTTGTCAGCAATGCCAAAATAAAACTTTTAAATGACCATGGAAAAAGAAAATAAAATGTTGCAGTATGCGCTTGCTTATCTCGAAAAAGGAATTTCAATTTTTCCTCTTATTGAAAATGGAAAGAAACCACTGGTAGAGTGGGTTCGTTTTCAAAAAGAACGAGCATCAAAAGAACAGGCAATAGAGTGGTGGACAAAGTATCCGAATGCAAATATTGCTGGTGTGATGGGAGAAATTTCTGGATTAATTTGCACTGATCAGGATATTTTAAAAGATGAAAACAAAATACCGATTCTCGATGAAGATGGTAATCCTGTTCGTCGTGGAGATATTACCGGATTCCCGGCAACACTATCAGCAACAACATGGTCTGGCGGGAAGCATTTGATTTACCGACATGTGTCTGGTGTGGGAAAACGAATCGGTTTTCGGGAAATGGTGGATATCCAATCGGATGGTTCATATATTGTTCTTGCCCCATCGGTGGTCAATGGTAAGCCCTATGAGTGGGATATGGACTGGGAAGAATGGATCGGTACAGTACCGGTGTTTCCTGTTGAGGTACTGCCTGATCAGTTGTATAAATCTGAAAAAGTTGATATCAAAAAACTTGTAAATGTTGATCACGGTACTCGTAATGACAGCATGCATAAGCTTGCTTGTTCTCTTTACGCAAAAGGGTTTACCGATGAAGAGGTGGTTCATATTACTAATGAAATAAACAGAACCTACAACCCTCCGATCGGTGAAGGGCCGAAAGATCGACCCAATGAATTAGCAGAGATTATAAATTCTGCTAGAAATTTCATTGTTGAGGCTAACGCAGAAAAAGTAAATACGAATCAAATTTTTGAACCAATGCTTTGGGGTGATTTTGATGCGATTGAATTTCCTGAAAATCCTTGGCGTATTGAAGGACTTGTACCGGAGTTCGGAGAAACTCTTGTCGGAGCAGCTTCTGGTGCAAGAAAAACTTGGCTTATGCTCGGAATGATTTTTTCTATCGTGTCTGGCACGCCATTCCTTGGTGTTTTTGCTACGAAAAAGGGCAATGTATTGTATATAGAGCAAGAGACACCGCAA
>CAZOAX010000207.1:0-4515 GCA_964577735.1 uncultured bacterium | reverse complement strand
AGGTTCCTTTGCAAAGTATGTAGAGGAAGATGTTTGAGCTATTATTCACGGATAAGGCCGACTTTCAATTAGAAATTTTGGAAAAATCAAACGATAAGAAAAATGTTCTCAAGGCCGTCAGAAAGACTTTAGGTCTAATGGAGACGAATTTGAGGCATCCTTCCCTTTGCACACATGCTTATAGTGATCTGAAAGGTGCAAATAATGAAAAAGTGTTTGAATCGTATGTTCAAAATCGGACACCAGGTGCCTATCGAATATTTTGGCATTATGGTCCTGATAAAAAACAAATCACAGTTGTAGCAATAGTTCCCCATCCTTGAAGCATAGTACCTTCGGTCACACAAAATATTTTGGTCTATGCGTGCAAAGTTCTGACCGCATAAACGTCTGGGAGTAATTTCATGGTTCTCCTCAATGCTCGTCGGATATAGGTTTAGAAAATTAAACGCTCGGGCCCGCGTTCCGCGTGCACTAGAGGCGCAGAGACGCAGAGGCCTTCGGCTATCGAAACATTTAGGTTATGCGCTCGGGACGAGCGCATAAACGTCTTTCCAGAAGAAAGGAACTTTCTTCTGGACAAAAGAAGCTCTTTACATCTGAAGGCTTTGCGCCTCTGCGCCTTTAGTGAGCGCCTTTGGGCAGCGAACGAGCGTTTAATTTTAGCCGAGGTTGAGGATGACTTTACCTGAGTGACCGGAAATAAGCGTTTCAAAGGCTTTTTCATATTCCTCAAAGGGGAAATGGTGCGTGATCACCGGAGCCAAAACCAAACCGCTTTCGAGCATGTGGGTCATTTTGTACCAGGTCGTTAAGATCTCTCTTCCATAAATGCCTTTGAGGGTGAGCATTTTGAAGATGACGTGGTCCCAGTCGATTTGGGTGGTAGAGGGGAGGATGCCGAGAAGGGCCACTTTGCCACCGGGCTGCATAAGTTTGAGCATGGTGGCTAGGCCTTCAGCGTGACCGGACATTTCAAAGCCAACGGTGTAGCCGAATTCAATGCCAAGGGACTTGGTTTTTTCTTCAAGAGACTCTGTGGTTATATTCACAGCAGATGTTGCACCCATTTTTAGAGCAAGATCAAGTCTATACTCATTCACATCGGTGATGACGACGTGGCGGGCCCCGGCATGGCGGGCAATGGCAGCCGCCATGATACCGATCGGGCCGGCACCTGTGATCAGGACATCTTCGCCGATCACTTCAAAAGAGAGGGCGGTGTGGGTAGCATTGCCGAAGGGGTCAAAGATGGCTCCGAGATCGTCGGATATGGAGTCGGGGAGGGGGAAGACGTTTTCAGCCGGCAGTGTGATGTATTCAGCAAAGCAGCCGGGGCGTTTGACTCCGACGCCAATTGTATTCAGGCAGAGGTGCCTTTTTCCATTTTTGCAATTCGGGCAATGGTTGCAGGTGATGTGTCCTTCGCCTGAAACGCGGGTTCCGACGGCAAGATCTGTCACTTCACGGCCGATTTCAGCAATTTCCCCCATGAATTCATGACCGATTATGAGGGGGAGGGGGATTGTTTTTCTGGCCCATTCATCCCATTTCCAAATGTGCAGGTCGGTTCCGCAGATGGAGGCTTTTTTCACTTTGATTAAAACTTCATGGGCATTGCAGGAGGGGATGGGCGCATCTTCCATCCATAGGCCTTCTTTGGCTTGATTTTTGACAAGAGCTTTCATAGGACCTCGAGTTGTTTTCCGACCAAAGTAAAGGCCTCGAGGGCCGTATCCAGGTCTTCTTGTGAGTGGGAAGCTGATATTTGCACACGTATTCGCGCTTTCCCTTCCGGAACGACCGGATAGAAAAAACCTGTCACAAAGATTCCGTAGTCCAGCATGAGTTTTGCAAAGTTTTGAGCCAGGTTTGCATCACCTAACATGATAGGAATGATTGGATGAGTCCCGGAAATGATGTTGAATCCGAGTTTGGTGAGCTGCTTTCTAAAATAATGGGTATTTGCGTGCAGTTTATCCCGTAGATCTTTTGTTGTAAGTTCGAAGGCAGCTAAAGCTGCTCCTGCAATGCAGGGGGCAAGGGTATTGGAAAACAGATAGGGCCTTGAGCGTTGCCTTAAGTACTCGATAATTTCCTTTTTCCCGGAAGTGTAGCCACCGGAAGATCCGCCGAGCGCTTTTCCGAAAGTGCCGGTGATGATATCGATCCTTCCAAGGACGTCGCAATATTCCGGGGTGCCTCTTCCATGCTCTCCCATAAATCCGACGGCATGGCAGTCATCGACCATCACAAGGGCGCCATATTGATCGGCAAGGTCACATATGCCTTTTAAGTTGGCGATCACGCCATCCATGGAAAAAACACCATCTGTTGCGATCACTTTGAACCTGGCGTCGTTTGCATTTTTGAGATTTGTTTCAAGATCATTTAGGTCGTTATTTTTGTAGCGGAACCTCTTGGCTTTGGAAAGCCTGATCCCGTCGATGATGCTTGCATGGTTGAGCTCATCTGAAATGATCGCATCTTCAGGGCCAAATAGGGGTTCAAAAAGGCCTCCATTGGCATCAAAGCAAGAAGAATAGAGGATTGTATCTTCGGTTTGAAGAAATGAGGAGATCTTCTTTTCAAGCGTGCGGTGCAGATCCAGTGTGCCGGCAATAAAACGGACGGATGCCATTCCAAGCCCATACTTCTTTAGGCATATATCAGCAGCTTCAATTAGCTTGGGGTGGTCGCATAATCCGAGGTAATTGTTAGAACAGAAATTGAGGACAGATTTGTTCTTAAGTAATTGAATATGAGAAGATTGAGGGGAGGTGATCTCCCGCTCTTGTTTAAATAGCCCAAGCTCTTTTATTGAGTTCAGCTCTTTGGATAAGAACTTTGTGAAACTCATTTTAAGGCTTTGATCGCTTTTAGTACGTTAGCTTCTGTGATCTCTTCAACGCCAGCAAGCTTTTTCCCTTTCTTTGCACTTGTATTGACAATTGCAATAGTCGGTGTTCCAGTTACTTTGAACTTATCTGTCAGCTCTTCAAAATAACGCATCGCTAAGGTGACATCTTCAAATGGAAGCTCTGAGTAACGTGCTCCAATAGGGGCGATCGCTTTGACTACTTCCTGCTCTGTTGGTTTTTTTGTTTTCACAGAGAGTTTGCCGAGTGCATCCCTGATTTTGAAATATTGCGGCTTGCTGTTGACCATGAATGAGAGGTTATAAGGGGCATAGTTCAACGTTTCCGGATGTACAACGGTATCGACGAAGGTCAATTGAGCTTCCTGCATAATTTGTGGTGCCATGGCTTCAATGGCAGGCTCGACCATGCGGCAGGCAGGGCAGGCCCAGTCTGTAAAGACATAGACTTGGACAGGGCTTGAAGTGTTACCGAATTTGATTTTTTCTTTGATCGCATCTTCCACAGCTTGCAGTTGATCGATTTTGGTGATTCCAAAAAAGGAAGTGGTGAATCCCAACGTGAAAACTGCTGTCAAAAGGCCTATATTGAGCCATTTATTCATAATACCCTCATTTGTTTCTCTTCGATTTAGAAAAATATAGCAAATTCCAATAAAGGCGATGGTCCCGGCTATGCTCAGGCAGACGGGGCACCAAGTGCCGATTTTGTACTTTTGCAAAAAAATAAAAAAAGCTTCAGCTCCAAGGCCGCCAGCGATTGTCAGACCTGCGAGCCAGCGAGAGAGGGGCTCGGTTTTTCCTTTGAGATGAAAAATGGCAAGAGCTGCAAAAAATGCCCAGCCGACCCATTCAAAGGGGACATCAAAAAGACGGTAGTTATGCGCATCGTTGCACATCTGGGAACAAAGCTTAAACCAGGAGACTCCTGTCAGAAGGATTCCGATGATGATTCCGAGGGTCGCTAAATGATAGGGGACGTTCGACTGGCGTTGTTCTGACATGGTGTACCTATTTCAAATAAAATTTGATCATTCCCTTACTTAAATTTAAGGTCAAGTTTTGCCTTGTGAAATTCAAAAAAATACCTTAATAATAAAGGGATCAATAAAGGGGGCAGAATGAAGTTATGGAGCGGAATGCCTATTGCGCTGACAGCATTTTTGTTTGCGGGATGCGCAATTGAGCTAGTAAATGATAAGTGCATTAAGGACGAACCTAAAGCAGAGTGTCCTCCACCTGAGCCGGAATGTTGCGTAGAGCCTTGTGAGACTGAATGCTGGGAAAAAGAGATTTGCTATGAGCCTGTCTATTATACCACTCAAAAGTGTGTAGAAAGGCAAATTCCAACGAAGAGACAACGCGTTCGCATGGTTCCAAAAGAGGTCGCTGTTCAACGGTTACGTTATGTACCAGAGATATACACAGAGATCGTTGTAAGAAATGAGATGGAATACTACTACGAAGATGACTGGAAAGTGCGTACTGAAATGGTATGTGAGAGACAGTGTGAATGGGTCCCTAGATCTGTTTGGAAGAAAGTGGTGAAAGATCCGTGCGAGTTAGAATGCGAAACAATGCAAGATGAATAAATTCATCTTGCATTGCGAAGAAATTATCTTCCGCGTGGAGCACAA
>CAZOAX010000206.1:0-4520 GCA_964577735.1 uncultured bacterium | reverse complement strand
GTTTCCGATCGGCACCATAGGCTTTGGTCTTAATTCTGTTTCTTCTTTGATCCTTGTACCAAGTCCACCACATAAAATCAGAACAGGCACTTCGCTAAAATTCATCACACACCTCAAGTTTGCAAGATTTTAGACACTTCATGCGGGGAACGCAAGAATAAAATTGCAGAATTCCTGTTCACAACTTCCATCATAACTTGAATGAAACTTAATCCATGTTGATAGATCACCCGGTTATGAACCTCTATTTACAATCCATAAACAGGACGTTCTATCTATGAAACCAGCAGGTTTATCAACAGTCCCACAGGAATTAAAGAAGACGAGAAATTATAAAAGTAATCTTTCTTCTTAAAAGAAGGCTGTTTAAAATTGCGATAAATCCCAGTTTTGAGAGAAACTCTTCTTAAAACTTGAGAGATCGATGCGTATTTTATTCACAGGAGCAAGCTCCTTTACAGGAATGTGGTTTGTAAAAGCTTTAAAACAAGCAGGCCATGAAATTACTGCTCCATTAAAAAGTGCAGAATCTGCTTATGAAGGACTTCGAAAAGCACGTATTTCAGAACTTAATTCTTTTGCTGATGTGAGATACGCCACTGCTTATAGTTCTAAAGAATTTGAGCAGCTTCTGCAAAATGAATCGTTTGACCTATTTTGCCACCATGCAGCAGATGTAACAAATTATAAAAGTCCTGATTTTGATGCTGTTTCTGCTTTAAATAATAATGTCGGCAATATTTCTTTTATTTTAAATACCCTGAAAAAAAACGGTTGTAACTGTATTTTATTGACCGGAAGCGTTTTTGAGCAGAATGAAGGAGCGGGTTCTGACAATTTAAGAGCTGTTTCTCCCTATGGACTTTCAAAAGGTCTGACATCAGAAGTTTTTAAATACTATGCAGACATTAAAGGCATGAGCCTTGGAAAATTTGTCATTCCAAATCCTTTTGGTCCTTTTGAAGAATTTCGCTTCACCTCTTTTCTGATCAAAAACTGGATGGAGGGAAAAGAAGTCAATGTCTCTCAACCGGCCTATGTGAGGGACAATATTCACGTCTCCCTTTTAGCAAAAGCCTACGCTCATTTTGCAAATCAAATTTCAGAACAAAAAAGTTATATAAAGCTAAATCCAAGTGGCTATCCAGAATCTCAAGGGGCATTCACCGCTAGATTCGCAAATGAAATGCGTTCAAGGCTACAATTACCATGCGAATTTTCTCTTACAAAACAGATTGAATTTCTAGAACCAAAAGTACGATTGAACACCGATCTTTTAGATTCCAATCTTTTAAATTGGGATGAAAAATTGGCTTGGGATGAACTAGCAAACTATTATGAGGCTCAATTTTCAAAGGTTTCTATTTTATGACAAGTTCGACAATTGGCGTTGCCGTCATCACCTACAATGCCCGTCATCAGTTGCCTTATTGTCTTCCGCCTTTGATGCAGTCTAAATTAAACCCAAGAATTTTAGTGGTAAATTCATCCTCAACTGATGGGACTGTCGAGCTTGCCAGGCAATTTGGGGTGGAAACGCTCATTGTTCCCCGCCAGGAATTCAATCACGGAAAAACAAGAGAGCTTGCAAGAAAAACACTTGGAACTGATTTTGTCGTGATGATCACACCGGATGCCTACGCAAAAGATGCTGATGTACTTGAAAAACTCCTGAAACCGCTTTTAGAAAAAAAAGCCTCTTTAGCCTATGCAAGACAGATTCCGCATAAAGGCGCCTCTTTCTGGGAATCATTTCCAAGACAATTTAATTACCCGGAAAAAAGCCAACTACGCTCGATCGAAGATGTAAAAAAACATGGAGTTTATACATTCTTTTTTTCCGATTCTTTTGGAGCTTATTGCAACAAAGCGTTGGATGAAATCGGCGGATTTTCCCCTGTTTTGACCGGAGAGGATACTGTAGCTTGCGCAAAGCTTTTATTAAACGGTCATAAAGTGGCTTATGTGGCAGATGCAGAAGTGCACCACTCGCACGATTATTCCCTCCTACAAGAATTTCGACGTCATTTTGACACAGGGTATGCAAGAGAAACATATAAAGGCCTTCTTAGTCTAGGCGGAGGAGACTCTGCTAGAGGAAAAATTTATGTTAAGACTCTCTTTAATCAGGTTTTGAAAGAAAGACCTCAATCCATCCCATATGCACTCCTGCAAACGTTTGCGAAATGGACTGGATATCAAATGGGAAAAAGACTTACCAAAGCCCCAAACTTCATCAAAAAAGCTCTCAGTTCACAAGATTTTTACTGGAATTTGCGTTCATAACTTCAGTTGATAACTTTTCTAAAATTGTTCGTTTGTAGATAAAGGATGGGGTTATCAACATTAGCCAACAAAGTGTGAACAAGTGAACAAAGCTATGGGATTAATTGAGTTATAAACATTTCCACAAGACATAAAGAAGAAGAAAAATTTTAGATATAAATTATTATCTTAAAAAGAGAGTGTTGAAAATATCTGAAACTTTAGCTATTGTTAATCCCATGAAAGAATTCACTATCGAAAACTTATTCGACCTTTCCACATTTAAACATGCCAAAATCTTTGAGGGATGCATGTATCCTTGGGAAGTTTTGAGTAAGATCCATGCCTATTTAAAATCAATCCCCCTTGGAAAAACAGGCGTTGGAATCCCACATGGAGCTGATTTAATCCATCCTGAGCTAATCACGATTGGAAAAGGGACTGTTATAGAGCCGGGAGCTTATATCAAAGGCCCTTGCGTCATCGGTGAAAACTGTACAGTCCGTCAAGGTGCTTATATCCGTGGGGATGTGATTGTAGGTGATCGATGTGTAGTAGGTCACGATTCCGAGCTTAAAAATTCAATCCTCTTAAATGATTCAAATGCAGCCCATTTTGCCTATGTTGGAGACTCGATTTTGGGCAATAAAGTTAACCTGGGAGCCGGATCTAAACTGGCTAATTTCCGTTTAGACCATAAAGAGATCCTTGTGTATTGCAATGGAGAAAAAATTGCCACAGGAAGACGAAAATTTGGCGCCATTTTAGGCGATGGAACGCAAATTGGATGCAATAGTGTAGCCAACCCTGGCGTAATCACAGGCAAGAACGTTCAATGCCATCCCTGTTTAAATTTTACCGGGCTTGTGCCGGAGAATTCGATCATAACACCGGCCGCTCCTCCTATCATCACTAAAAAATAAGCCGAAAGGAAAACGACAATGCCCGAGGCTTTAGCTAAACTACTTTCCCCTTTTCAACGCGAAGTTGAAGCTGCTCTTATTAAAAAAATGTGCGTCTTTGGTGCTAAAACTCCCTTAAAAGATGCATGTGAGTATGCTTTGACTGAGGGAGGAAAACGATTCCGACCTGCACTAGTTCTCATGATCGCAAGAGCTCTTAATTGTCCGCATGACATCATGGATGCTGCACTATCTGTTGAATACTTTCATACAGCTTCATTGCTTGCAGATGACCTTCCTTGTATGGATGATGACAAGGAACGAAGAGGCAAACCTGCTACGCACATTGTTTATGGCGAAGCTACTGCTCTTTTAGCAAGCTATGCGTTAATTGCTGAAGGTTACCGCTGTCTTTCAGTGAATGCTGCAGAACTTGTTCGTCTTGGCGTTGGAAACGGTCATGCTATTGGTATTCTTTCCATTGAAAACGTATCGCTTAATACGGGCATAAAAGGAGCGACTGGCGGGCAATATATCGATCTATATCCCCCTAAAATAGATGATTCGACCTATACGGAAACAGTATTGAAAAAAACCGTGGCCTTATTTGAGATCTCTTTTGTGCTAGGATGGCTTTTTGGCGGTGGTAGTATTGATAAGCTCGATTTAGTTAAAAAAGCTGCGTACCATTACGGTATGGCCTTTCAAATCGCAGATGATTTTGATGATTTTAAAGCAGATTTAGCTAATGAGCGCCTGATGAATGCTGTCTCACTTTTTGGACCAAAGGAAGCCCTGAACCAGTTTCAGGAAGAGCTTAAGGGGTATCGTGTCTGTATGACAGCATTAAATATCGCTTCAAATGAATTGCTTGGAATAGCCAATTCTTTAGAGGAACTGCTTCAGTCTGCTTTATAAAAAATTGACTTAGCTTGATCATCTGGAAGCCATTTGTCTTTTTCAATCAGTGTTTTGAATTGAAACTCACCCAGTTTTTCGTCAAAAGCATATGTTCGTGCTTTAGCAGCTGTGTAGTGGAATCCTATAAATTCAATTCCTAGTGACTTTGCAGCTGTTTCAACTGAAGCTAATTGTTCCATAGAATCATCCATAAATAAAACTTTTCCAGGCTCCCAATTTAATTTTTTTAGAAAAATAACAAAAATTTCCCCTTTCATTTGACGGTTAGTAAATAATACTCCGTTTATGAAACGAGGAAAAAATCCATTGTAGGGTCTTGCCTCAGTAAGGGTCATTGGGCTTATATCAGAAAACGAGGAAGAAAAATCAATATTCAGTTTTTTAAGTCTGTTTAGTCTCCACTCTTCAACATTATGCATTTTGCCATAAGAA
>CAZOAX010000205.1:0-4543 GCA_964577735.1 uncultured bacterium | reverse complement strand
AGTTTTATAATCAAATCCACAAGTTTTTAAATAATAGGAAAGAAGAGCTTGGGATCCACCTCCGATGGAGGCAAATACATTTTTTTGATTTAAAGCAAATAGCAGCGCTTCATTGATAATACCCGGGATGCTAATTGTCAAAACACCGGGAACCTTTTCTTCATATTCAAAAAGAGTTTTGATTTCTGGAACTCTTTCTTTAAACTTATTTTCCAGCTCCATTTGCAGTCTGGCTACTTCCGTACAAAAATAATCCCGTGCTTCCAATAATTGTTTTGCAGCCTCTCCAAGACCGACAACAGCCGGCATATTAAGCGTGCCAGCTCTTAAGCCCGCCTGCTCCATTCCACCTGCAATAAAGGGGCTTAGCTTGATCCCATTACGGATGTAAAGCCCGCCAGTGCCTTTTGGAGCATGCATCTGGTCGCCGTTAAAAGTAAAAAAATCGATCGAATGTTCTTTCAACGAAAAGAAAAGTTTCCCCAGCACATGCGTCCCATCGACAAGAAGCCTGATGCCACGCAATTTACAAATTTCAGCAATTTCTGAGATCGGCTGGATCACACCGGTCAATCCATTAGACCAGGAAAGCGCGATCATCGCAGTCCGTGGGGTGATCGCTTCTATAATAGCTTTTGGACTAATGATTCCATGCGAATCAGGTTTCAAAAAAGTAGTGGCTGCACCAAAAGCACTAAGGCGATTGAGTGACATCAAAAAAGGCGCATCTTCAGTCGAGGCTGTAATAAAATGATTTTTTCCTTCTGTCAAAGAGACATCTTGATATGTCGATAAAATGGCGTGATTGATCGCTTCTGCACCAGACGATGTCATCACTACGGCATCTTGATCTGATGCTCCGAGCAGTTTATAAATGGAACGCAAGGCCTCTGTCAAAGAAGGCATAAGTTCCTGACCCATTTTATGAGGCTGCGTCACAACGCCCCATTTTTCAGTATAGTAGGTCAGCATTTTGCTGATTGCTTCCGGAGACGGCCGTGTAGTTGAACTGTTATCGAAATAGGCAGACATTAAGAGGCCTTAAATTGACCGGATTGATAGGTATAAAGCATCGGCTCGCCAAGCGTCACTTCAACAGCGACCACTTCTTCTTCTGATAATTTATTTAAATGCATGAGGATCGACCGGAGCGAATTCCCATGAGCGGCGATCAAAACATTTTCACCGTTGGCCAAATGTGGAACAATCCGTTCATTAAAGTAAGGAAGCGTTCTTTCCGCACATTCCTTTAAGCTTTCCCCGCTTGGTGGTGCAACTGCATAGCTTCTTCTCCAGATTTGAACCTGTTCCTCACCAAATTTTTCTTTGGTTTCCGCTTTATTCAATCCTTGAAGTTCTCCATACATCCGTTCATTTAATTGCCAGGCCAGGTGGACCGGCATGATATTTTCTTTTGCAGCTTTCCCGTAAATCGTTTCCCATGCATGAATTTTCGGATCTTCGGGGTGTTGAAATACAGGAATTTTACCCGACTTATGGAAAGCCAACGCAAGGGCAAGCGTCTCTTGTGCCCGGATCAAAGTGGAGGTAAATGCCCGATCGATCGGGATATCTTTTATTTTTTTGCCGGCGCCTATCGCCTCTTCTATCCCTTTTTCTGTTAAAGGGACATCGACCCAACCGGTAAAAAGATTGGCATTGTTCCACATGGATTGACCATGTCGTAATAAAATTAATTGGCTCATTTCCTTATTGTATACGAAGTGCTCTTTCAGATCAAAACAGGATGTGGTATAAATACTCATGTTACGCAAACGAAGGCTAGATGAATGAATGAGAGATTTTGAATTTTAGCTGTGCAAAAAAGCGCAGCAATATTGATAAATATTGCGAGCATTTTTTGTGCAGCTAAAATTCAAAAGATCCATTCAGTCGCTAGACTTCTTGCGTAAGGTGAGTACGTAACGATAACTTGAATAAGAGGCGTCATGCTTAGTATTTTAAATCTATTTGGTAGATCTCCTTTTGCGCTTTTACAGACCCATATGGAAAAAGTATCGTCATGCGTCCACTCCCTGATCGATCTTTTTAATGCGCTCAAAGCCGGCGATCAAGAGTTGATTGAAAAGATTGCCAGTGAAATCGCAGAACAGGAACATGCAGCCGACATTGTCAAAAATGACATCCGGAATCATCTTCCCAAAAGTTTATTTTTAGCCATGGACCGCACAAGCCTGCTGGATATCCTCTCGATTCAAGATAGCATCGCCGATAAAGCAGAAGACATTGCCGTATTAGCCTCTCTAAAACCCATTTCTTTATTGCCTGATTTAAGAGAAGATTTTGACGCCTTCTTAAACAAAAATATCGAGACATTCAACCAAGCCAACGCTGTTATACATGAGCTACATGAGCTTTTAGAATCTTCTTTTGGCGGAAGTGAAGCTGAAAAAGTGCGCAGTATGATCGACGCGATTGCCCACAATGAACATGAAGTAGACCTTCTCCAACGCAAATTGCTCAAAAAGTTCTTCAACTCAGAAGAACATTTCACCCTCAGCACATTTCACATCTGGCAACGTATTTTTGAATCGATCGGTTCCATCTCAAATCTATCTGAAAAACTTGCCTATCGACTACGCACGACCTTGGAGATTAAATGAACACGGAACTTGCCCTTTTTATCCTGATTCTCGTTTCCGGCTTTTATATGGCCTGGAATATCGGAGCAAATGATGTCGCAAACGCCATGGGAACATCGGTAGGCTCTGGGGCTTTAACATTAAGACAAGCCATTATGATCGCGTCCGTCCTGGAATTCTGCGGGGCTTTCTTTCTTGGCTCCCATGTCTCTGAGACTATGCAAAACGGCATTATCAACCCTGAATACTTCCAGCATGAACCTAAAACACTTCTGCTCGGGATGCTATCTGCCCTGATTGGAACCGGTGTATGGCTTCAAATTGCCTCCTATTTCGGCTGGCCTGTATCCACAACCCACTCGATTGTTGGTGCAATTGTCGGTTTTGGTGCCCTTATCGGCGGACTTGAATCAGTCTACTGGGACAAAGTTTTTTATATCGCCTCAAGCTGGGTGCTCTCGCCCCTTCTCGGTGGATTGATCAGCTACAACATCTTTCAGATCATCCGAACGAAAGTATTTTACGCCTCCCACCCTTTAGATGCTGCCAAACGTCTAATGCCCTTTATGGTCTTTGGTGTATTTGCCTTGCTGACACTGCTTTTTCTATTTAACAGCCTTGGAAACATTGAGCTCGAAATCGGATTTTTAGAATCAGCCGGTGCCTGCCTTGCAATCGGCCTCGTTGCCGCCTTATGCACAAAAATCGGCATTGGATATTGGCTAAAAGAAACTAAATCCAGCCATCGCAATGAAGTCGATCATATCAAAGATGACTTTGCCATCATTGAAAGAATGTTCGGTTGGTTACAAATTCTCAGCGCGTGCTTAATGGCTTTTGCTCATGGTGCAAACGACGTTGCCAATGCTATCGGCCCCTTATCTGCCGCCCTCTATATCCTCCAAACAGGCACCGTTTCCCTCAACACAGCTATCCCTTCCTGGGCCCTTGGCCTTGGCGGCGCCGGTATCGTGATCGGTCTTGCCACCTGGGGCTGGCGTGTGATCGAGACCATTGGTAAAAAAATTACCGAACTTACACCCACGCGTGGTTTTGCCGCTGAAATCAGCGCCGCTGCCACCATCATGATCGCCTCCCGCCTCGGCATGCCCATCTCGACCACGCACACCCTCGTCGGTGCCGTCATCGGCGTCGGCCTTGCCCGCGGTATCGAAGCCCTCAACATCGGCATGACCCGCGACATTATCGCCTCCTGGATAATCACCATCCCAGCAGGCGCCCTGACCGCCGTCGCCATCTACAACATTCTAGCATTAATATTTTAGGTAGATTATTAGGGCTTTTCTGGCTTAGCAGAGCACACCCGCCAAAAGGCGGTTGTTAATGAGTGCTCGGCCCGTCAGCGGATGCCCTTATACTACCTCGGGCCTTTAGTTACCATAAAAGCCTCGGCAACAGATTTTAATTGACTTATAAAAATTCAAAGACATATGATAGTATAATTTTATAAAATGTATTCAAGGATACACTATGCAACCAGCAAGCTATACAGGGTTTATAGGAAACCCTGGAATTAAAAATAACAGCAATGAAAATGCAGCCGAAGTGAAGGATGCCGAACAAGCAAAAGATCTGCGGGTTGAAGTACGACTACCTGTAAAATATAAGGCCCACTTTCAAAATCTAGGGATCGAATTCCCAGAGTCAAATCCTAGACAATTTTTAAGTGATGCAAAATTGCCAGAAGGATGGAAAGTCAGAGAAAATCTCACTAATTATTCTGATCATGTTGATTTTGTGTTGATTGATGATACAGATCTTCCAAGAGTTACGGTTTGGATGAAAATGGCATTCTATGATCAATCTGCATATGTGGATGTATTATCCCATGACCGCTCAGTAGAACTTGCGAAAAAATATAGTGCTGAAACCAATGCTGATAAAAAATTTCAAGATTTAATAAGAGAGTACCAACGCAT
>CAZOAX010000204.1:0-4565 GCA_964577735.1 uncultured bacterium | reverse complement strand
GTACAATACAGCACTTCCTGGTTATCAAATGGCAGCACAAGCGGCCTGCAAGACACCGGCTTCTAACAATCAGTGTCAGGCTGCTTTGCAAAAATTCGATACATTCCAATCACAAAATACTTTGAGTCCGAATAATACCTCCGGTTCAAGTCAGACACTTGGTAATCGACAGGCAATGGAATTGGGAAATTATGAGACAGAAATTTATTATGCTTGCCAGTAGTGGAATAAGTATTAAAGTATAAAATATATATAAAAAATTTATGGAACAATCAAACATAGTTAAGCCGCCCAATAAGCAAGCGAGTAAGCATAGTTATGGAAAATACTTTTTGATTTGCGCAATACTTGGTGGCTTGAACAGTAACTATGGTGATAGCCTTTTTAAGGCAAATTCTTTATCACATTCTATGGCGGTGACAGTTGCCATTATTTTTGCTGTAGTAGAAATTGCTCTGAGTACGGGAACAATGTATTTTCTTGTTCTTTGGATAATGGATTTGATAAGACGTCGTGGAAAGATAGATCGACCAGAGAACAAGAAGGCAAAATTAATCGTAAATATTATATTTGGTGTTATTTTATTGATGATGTTAGTTTCAGTCGGATTGACCATGTATAGATCTTCGGGAAAGAGTAATACACAGTTAACTCAGGAACAAAGTACATTTATCAGTGCAGTGACTCAAAAAAGCCATGACTTTACTATTGAGAGTGATAAGGTCAAAGTGGCCACTCAAGCGTTTATAGATATTCTTAATGCTGAACAATTGTCTGGAATGCATGACGCTCTTCAAAATTTGGTTTATGCAACCGCAGATCTTCAACCAAAGATCAATGAGCTCAAAGTGTTTTCTGAAGAAAGTAGGAAAGTCTTTACAACTGAGAAAGACAGACGGGTAGCAGACCTTTATGCTAGAGCTATCGATGTACGGGATCGAGATAATAAAAAGCTATCAGAACTGGCAACTTTTGGACTCACAATTGATTGGAGTGACCCTAAAGAATCTGAAATATCTAGATGGCAGGAATTAGCTGAAGAACTTTCGGCGATTGAAAAAGAACTGCAAGCTACTCAGGCAGAATTTCAGGCGGCAATCCAGGCATAGACTGTCGTGGAGGGGGGGATTAGATTTCTTGTCTATAATCCGTATAGGAAAAGGCCCCTTAATCGGGGTCTTTTCTGTACATATGTTATCAACACAACTTGTATTGACTTTTGATCTAGATCGTCTATACTATAGTAGTCATTAGAAAACGCCGGCCTGTACGGCGTTTTCCTTTTCCTAAATAGCCTTCTTTATCTTCATTTTCCAGTCATCAATGTTAATGAGGAACACGGACTCTGGTTTTTCAGCGATGAGATCACGGAGCTTGGTTGAGAAGCGTGACCTCGAATATCGCGGAGCGACCTTAATCTTTTTTGCACTAGAGACGAGGTAGACTTTCACTCCTTTTTCAACCGCATTTCTGATGACGTATTCAAAATCACCGTCACCTGTGAGCATAAGAAATTCGACTCCCGGACTAGCTAGGTTTGTTGCGTCTACCGACAATTCGGCATCACAATTCGATTTCCAGCGTACGCTTCCTTCGATTTTATAATCAATCTCATTTGCACATTTGGAACAAATGATCTTCACTATCTTGTCTGGGTTCTTGTAGATCTTGTAGGGCTTTGCGTTCATTAGATACCCGAGATTTTTCAGTATCAAATATTCACCGGCTTTATCGTCGTCGCCATCTTGAATCCCCGAATAGAAAAATATCTTCTCACAATTCCATTGCTCTTTTAGATGGGCATATGCCTTTTGCCAATCAATGACAAAGCCGAGAATTTGGCTTGCTGTAGCCTCGGTATTTTGCACGTCAATGAAAGCATATCTAGTTGGAGTTTTTGATTTTTGATCCATGTTGAATATATTATATCACGAGCTAATTATTTAATTGTTCATACGACGCTCTAAGCAGGAGGCGAGGATTTGACGAGATTTCGGGTTTGGAATGACCGGTATATTCCTCTCCCTTATCAAAGACTCGTAGAAGTCACCTCGCATGGTCTATGGTCGCCCGTGTACACATGTGGGCGCCAAACATCCTTTAATGTGATAAGCGTCTACCTTTTCCGCCACTCCTGCTTAAAGCGCCTTATGAAAGAACAAAGTTACAGATACTTCTGCGCGTTCGCTAACATCTCATTCTTGTCGTAATTGAGATAGATCAGCGCTGAATACGGACTCACATGTCCAAGCATCATCTGGATATCCTTGAGATCAGCTCCTCTAGCCTTCATGCGGTGAGCTTTTGCATGTCGGAACATGTGAGGATGTATGCGCTTGGTAATGCCAGCCTTTGCTGCAATTTCTCTGACCCAGCGTTCGATGGTGCGTGGTGTTAGACGCTCCCGGCCGGGCTTATCGAGCGAGAGAAATAGGCTAGGCTTTTGATTGAGACAGATACGGCTACCGAGCCAGCGGAGCAGGATATCGTGGTGAAATTCGTTCGCCCAAGCAATGACACGGATGCGCTTGTTTTTCTTTGTCTCAATAGAGGTATAGTTTTCGGTAGAGGACATCTGGCTCACATCGAGTTCACATAATTCGCTTACACGGACGCCGGTGTTGTACAGCATATGTAGGACAGTCAGCTTTTGCAGATCGTGAAGCTCGTACGGATTGAGGGTGGCACACATCGCCTTGAATTCATCGTCAGTCACGCCTACGCGTGGCTTTTGAGAATATTTAGGACCCTCGATCAGGAATGGATTGACCGAACATTCTTGAATCGAATTCAGGTAACGAAAGAAATTTTTGAGGATGCGACAGGAGTAAGCCACTGTCGGCGGGTTATTCTTGGTGGCCAGAAATCGATGAAATTCCACGATGTCCGTGTTCTTCATGTCCTTCGTGTCCACATTTCGGAAATTCATCAGCCGGCGCAGGTAGCTTTTGTATATGTCAGCTGCTCGCGGGCTTCTGATGACTTTCCAATCAAGATAATTGTTAATTGCTTGCTCTATGACCATTGTAGTTTTTTGATTAAGCTAATAATTTATGACTCTGTATCGTTTGTAAGTGGTATGGCCTGTCCATTGGTTGTAGGGGAGTATGCAGGAGGCCTCTAACTGGTACTCGATCTTTTCCGAATCTATGAATTCAATATCAAGGGGTGGGGTTCTGATCGTTATCGGTTTCTTGAGACCCCGGGAAGTGAAGTAGCATTTTTCGTTGAACAATCTTGCGTCTACTACTCCTTTTTGCAGATACTTCGAGACGTATGCGCCGATCGATTGGATGTGCTGAATCGCGTTGATCTTAATGAAGCCGTGAGACCAGATAGCGGCTAGCTCGTCGTTTACTATGTAGGGAAGATTGAAGAATACTGCGTGATAGTGGACTGCGCCGCGTTTCTGGAATTCGACTACCGAGACATATTTCAGAGCGTGGCCGATATGGTAATTCAATCGCATCATGAATTTTCGCCACATCTCATTTGCTTCTTTCAATCCGGTCACATTGTCCGCAAAGGTGAATGTAATGAACTTGTCGGTATATTGAGGGTATTGTCCGGAATTACAGGCTATGAGACGGCGTATATGCTTCCTAGCGCGTGAGATTGAGAATGGACGACGAATACCTAGATTTCGCTTGCCGACACGCTTCTTGCGACGATTTCGTGACTTCAATTGACCGCCGAAGTGGATGTCTTTTTCGAACTCGTATACTTCTTTGACTGGGCCGGAGATCACTGCTTTATATTTTGAGAAATCTACGCCCCAATGTGTTTTTCTTAATTCGTCGAAAGCTCGACCGAGCTCATCGACGGTGGGAATCTGATTACCCATACAATTTGATTATTTTGTTTTCTGATTATGTGTGATAGAGGTCAAGTCTAGAAAGACACTCGTTCACACATGATAGACTTTTTCGAAACCACAGCCGGGAAATTCACAATGACGCTCCTCATGTCTCAGGGCGGGGTAGGTACCACGGACAATCTTTTGAGTCGTGTCGAAGATCTCACAGTAGCGACGTTGGATGAAGAATAAAGAGGGAATAGAGATCGAACTGGCAAACTTCTTCTTGTCTTCATTATAGGAGCGAGGATCCAATTCTCTAGAAAGACAGACGCCCCAGATGCGTTCAACGGGAGGCTTTGTGGCACTAGGCCGGGGAGAACCAACGATTTTACGGATCTCATAGAGAAAATTTGTTAGACGACGGAATGATTTATCAACTTGAGCGAAGTCTTGGGCAGATCCGTATATCTCTATTCCGCACTTCGCACCTTGCGTAAGCCATTTGCGAACATCGAGCGATAGATCCTGCCATTGGTGACTATCAAAGTAATTTCCGACTTCATCAATAATGACATCGCATTGTTCGTATTTCACTAGATCGTCTAGATTCTCCCAGTACTCAATCGGGACTTTCATTTCCTCGACAGCCCATTTATAGAAATCTTCTGAAAAACGCAGATTGGAAACTATGGGCCGAACGACACCGCTTGTTTGTAACCATTTGGAATTGCGATAGACGAGCTTCACACACATCATAGCGAGCCTT
>CAZOAX010000203.1:957-4565 GCA_964577735.1 uncultured bacterium | reverse complement strand
GAATGCAAGGACGCTGTCTTCTAGCCAATTCCTGGTCGCTGCACTGTCTTAATGGAAAAATTCGCTGAAGCAGATCAAGCGTCTGCCTTGCATCATAAGCACTTGTGTAGGGGCCAAAGTAAGCCGCATCATTTTTTAACTTACCCTTGTAACGAATCAAGGATAGCATCGGCCATTCATGGCGGGTATTGATCTTCAATGCAGTATAGGTTTTATCATCCTTTAAAAGCGCATTGAACCTGGGCTGATGTTTTTTAATCAGCGTGCATTCTAAAAGAAGAGCTTCCTTCTCTGTTATCGTAACGACTGTATCGATATCTGCGACAAGTTCTTGTAAGAATGGAATGATCCAACGCCCATCGCCACCGGCAACAAAATACTGCCGTACCCTGGACTTTAGACTTTTGGCTTTTCCGATGTAAAGAATACCCCCATCCCACGCCTTCATGATATAGACGCCTGGATCCACAGGAAATGACGAAAGCTTACCTAACTCAAACTTCATGCTAGCCCGAAAACTATATTCAACACAGAGACAAAGAGGCAGAATGACATGGACTCAATTATTTGAAGAAATTCAACACAGAGACACAGAGGCGCAGAGACACAGAGAGAATACTCTTTTCTCTGTGTCTCTGCGCCTCTGTGTCTCTGTGTTGAATTTAAAAACTTTAAGAATGCTAAACTCAAGTCTGTGTGTCGAATCATTTACGCATCTTCTTTAAAGAATCTATCTTAGGACTCTTTCACCATTTTTAAAGTACCTGGCTTCGCTTCTTGAAGGGCTAGCTGGCCGCAGGCAGCAGCTATATCATCACCTTTAGTGTAACGGCAGGTATTCACAATTTTGCATCCGAATAATACTGTGCGAAATTGCTTGATCACATGATGCATCGGGCGCTGCAGGCGAATCCCATCGACTGGATTATAAGGAATTAGATTAACTGTGCACTGTTTTCCTTTCAATAGGTGGGCTAGTTCTTGCGCATGATCGGGATGATCATTGATACCAGCAAGAAGGATATATTCATAGGTAATATCCCGCTTAGTCTTTTTAGCGTATTCATCCATCGCGTCCATAATATCTTCGAGAGGATATTTTCGCGCGTAAGGAATGATCTTGATCCGGATATGCTGATTGGGCGCATGCAAGGAAAGAACAAGATTGACCTTCAAACCCTCATCTGCAAGACGTTTGATCCCATCGACAATACCAACAGTTGAGACGGTAATTCTTCTTTCAGATAGATTTAAGAGATTTTCATCAGTCAAAAGCCGAATAGATTTAACAACAGCCTCATAATTCTTGAGAGGCTCCCCCATTCCCATATAGACCAGATGAGAAACACGCTCATTTTTCGCTGCTAGCCAGAGATTGATCTGAAGCACTTGCTCCGTGATCTCAGCAGGAGTCAAATTACGGAAAAAACCTTGTTTACCGGAAGCGCAGAATGCACACTTTGCAGGACACCCAACTTGTGAAGAAATACAAACTGTTCGACGATCACCTGAACTGATCAGAACCGATTCGATCAGATCACCTTGCGGCAATCTCCACAAAAATTTAACTGTTTCCAAGTCCTTGGACTCTGTCGTTTTGACAAGTTCCAAAGTGGTCAGTTTTAGCTTAGATTGCAGTTTATCTCTTAAAGCTTGGCTTAAGTTAGTCATTTTATCGTAACTTAATACCCCTTTCTTATAGACCCAATCTATAACTTGAGTGGCATGGAACTCTTTTTCGCCCATAAAAGCAAAAAAAGATTTTAATTCTGCGAGTGTCATTGAACTTAGTGTCTGCATCGTCATCTCTTTAATTTAATTGGTAATATCATATCAGAAAAAAACAATATTTGACAGCTATAATAAATTATCATATTAAGACCTAAGGCAGACCCATCACCTTGACTTAAATCTTTTATTGAACTATTATGTCCGTAATTTTTTACTACCGGAGGGAATATTATGATTTTCCAAACATTATCACTCGCCGTCATTGGAATGTTCTTCGCATTGGCCGCTACTGAAAACAATACACGTCTAAATGACCTGGATTCAAGCTTAGAAGAATCTACACTAGGCTGCTCATGCAAAAAGAAGAAAAGAAATTCTCTTAAAGAAGAAAATCTTCTTGCCTGCGAAGGACACGATGAGCCTCTTGAAGAAGAGACTGTTTAACTACTTACCAACGAGCGCTTTTTTGAAGCTACTGACCATGTAGCGGAGATAGCGCTTTAAATCTCTTTCAGTAAAAAACCATTTAATCAAAGCCATGGTGCCAAAGTTAGCTTTTATAATGCGTGCCGTCTCTTTAAAATGGCAGACCAGCATCTCCTTTGTCAGTGCACGTAAATCATAGTCCGTTAAAATCCTTTTTGTGCCAGCATGGGTCAATCTTTCATCCTTGATTATTCGGCACATGAGGTCAAATCCCCCACGAAGAGTATACCTCGTATCAAATTTGCCAATTTCCTGAAATATCTGCTTATGAAACCAGATCGATTGCAGACTGGTCGGCTGACGCCCCCGTTTTAACTGTTCAAAACAGAACGCTCTATAGAGAAATTTTGCCTCTTTCTCCCCTTCCCGAATCAAACAGCCGCAATACACTAAAGAAGCATATTCTTTTGAATAGGCTAGTTGCATCATAATCTGAAAAGTCTCTTTTTGAAGATAGTAATCCCCCGGAAACATAAAATTGATATAAAGTCCGCGCGCAAGGAAAATTCCCTTATTCAACATCTCATATCGATTGTAGCTGCTCACAGAACTGAGGCGGATCTTTTCATTGCGGAAGCTTTTGACTATTTCAATAGTCCTGTCCGTAGAAGCTGCATCAATCACTAAAACTTCAAAATCCGGATAATTTTGAGCAAGAATGTTCTCTAGGGTAACTCCAATTTTTCTCGCATCATTGAAAGTCGGAATCACGATTGTAATACGAGGACATAAAGAGGGTTCAAGCTCACGATTTAAAAAATGGAGCTTCTCCCAGTCGACACCATTGGATTCTTCTTGCATTTCTTTATCCTAGCCAATCTATAGATTTATCAGGTAGAATATCTGCATTGCGAGGAGGCCCAACATGAAATCATTTCAAGAAATTTTACTTACCCTATCACTCTTTTGGGAAAAACAAGGCTGCATCATTCATCAAGGCTACGATCTTGAAGTGGGCGCCGGCACTTTCAATCCTGCAACATTTTTACGCTCGCTTGGTCCTGAACCCTATCGTGCTGCCTACATTGAGCCAAGCCGCCGCCCCTCAGATGGAAGATATGGCGACAACCCGATCCGCTTCCAGCACTATTTCCAATACCAAGTAATCCTAAAGCCTTCCCCATCTAATATTCTCGATCTTTATCTACAATCCCTTGAAGCGATCGGCTTTGACCTTTCCAAGCACGATATCCGGTTTGTCCACGACGATTGGGAGTCCCCAACTCTTGGAGCTGCGGGACTCGGATGGGAAGTCTGGATGGATGGAATGGAAGTGACCCAATTCACCTATTTTCAGCAAGTGGCAGGGCAAGAATTAAAGCCTGTCACAGGTGAGATCACCTATGGGATCGAACGTCTTTCCACCTTCTTGCAAAATGTCGATAGCACAT
>CAZOAX010000203.1:0-947 GCA_964577735.1 uncultured bacterium | reverse complement strand
ATGGAGCGGAGATGTCACCTATGGCGACATCTACAAGCGCAATGAATACGAATGGAGCCATTACAACTTTGACCAGGCCAATACGGCCATGTGGTTTTCCCATTTTGACGACTATGAAAAAGAAGCCAATGCACTTGCTGCAAAAAAACTGCCGATCCCAGCTTACGATTTTGTTATGAAGGCCTCTCATGCGTTCAACATGCTGGATGCAAGAGGCGCTATCTCTGTGACAGAACGCAATGGCTATATCACTCGGATCAGAAACCTCTCCTGCCTCATCGCAGCAAGCTTTGTAGAGTCTAGAAAGGACCAAGGATTTCCTCTTCTTAATCGTTTTAAAGAAATAACTCAACATAAGCTTGAAAGCCCTGCATTTCAAGCCTCTACGCACAAAGAAGAAGATTTCCTTCTTGAAATAGGTGTTGAAGAGCTTCCGGCCACCTTTGTTCCAATCGGGGTGAAAGGGCTTGAAAAGGCACTTACAAACTTTTTAGATGCTGAAAAAATAGCGTATAAGCAAATCCATGCCTATGGCACTCCAAGACGACTTGCCGTTTTGATCGAATCAATCGCCACTGAAAAACCTGCTCAATCAATCGAAAAGAAGGGACCTGCATTATCTGCTGCCTTCGACTCATCCGGAAATCCTCTTCCTGCAGCACAAGGCTTTTTTAGATCTATCCAAAAAGAACCGGTATCTTTACAAGAGATCAAAGACGGAAAGATTAAAGAAGTCTCCATTCGCTCTTTAAAAGACGTCGATTATCTTTATGCAGAGCAAGTTAGCCCAAGCATCTCAACAGCAGAACTCCTGCAAAAACATCTTCCTTCCTTGATCTTAGGACTTGATTTCCCTAAAAAAATGCGCTGGGGCAACCAAGACATCACATTTGCACGTCCTATCCGTTGGCTCGTTACCCTATTTGGCGACTCCATCCTTCCCTTTA
>CAZOAX010000202.1:0-4603 GCA_964577735.1 uncultured bacterium | reverse complement strand
TTTGTAGAAAAGGTTCCGGTCGCTGTATCGACCCCATATCCACCGGACATGTAAAGGGTGTTTTTTCTTTGATACCCTTGTGGGCTTGTGACAGATAAAAGATCGATTTCTGCCTGACTAAGTCCTGAGCTGATGTCGGTCAGGTCCTTAGAGTAAACGGTGCCTGAAACAGGATCCACTACATAGACTACAGTATTTTGAGCAGAGGGAGGAAAGTTATTGGTGGGGTTAAATCCATGCAATCCATTGGTCCTTCCGGCAAGTAAGAGCCATTTACCTTCATAAACGCCGTTTACACCCGAATGGTAGCCATTCGGCAATTCAAAATCAGCCAGTTCAACTGAAACATGAAAGGGAAGGGCTGCATTTGGGTAAATGGGGCTTATGGTGTCTGTTTGGTTAATGGATGCCGTAAACGCTTGAGCTTGTAGAAGCAGGCACCATAGGACTATAAAAATTTGCATAAAAATCCTTTAATTAAAATCAGCTATAAAAATTTGACAGGTACGATCGGCACCTCTCTTGGATGTCCAGAGAAGTTTTTTGCCATCATGGCTAAATACAGGTAGCCCATCGAAAGCAGTTCCATAGGTGACTCTTTCAGATGCACCGGTTTCCAGGTTCAGTAGTTCGATTGCATAAGCTTGATGACCATATAAAGAAGTGGTATAGGCGATCTGTTTTCCATTAGGATGAGGATATGGTGCCCAATTGATTGCTCCGTTATCTGTCAACTGCACTTCATTGTTTCCATCTGTGATGTATACTTGCAGGTAGTCTTTCTTGTTTCGATCAGCCCTGAACAATACGTGCTTGCCATCAGGCATAAAAAAAGGGCCGCCATTGTAGCAATGATCGGTTTTAGTGATCCTGCGGACACTAGTTCCATCGCTTTTCATGATGTAGAGGTTCATGCTACCGGATTCATTGGATGCGTAAACAATCTCTTCACCATCAGGGGAGTAGGCGCATTCCGCATGATAGGCAGGGCCTGTTGTAAGGGCTTTTAGATTCGATCCATCAGGATCTGCCTCATAGATGTTCATATACGGGGTCAGCTCCCAGGTGTAACGGTCATATTTTACTTTATCCTGTGGAGCTGGATCTTCATGGCTTGATGCAAAAATGATTTTTTTGCCACTTGGATGATAGTAAGAGCAGGTACAAGCCCCTTTGCCTGTGCTGATGAGCTTAGGAACCCCTTCTTTTAAATTCATGGAGTAGATTTGGTAGTTTTCCTGCCCCGTCGGTACTGCTTGGAAAATAATATTTTGATCATCAGGGGAGAAATAGGCTTCGCCGGCCTTTTCAAAACCCATCGAGGGAAATGTGAGTTGTGTGGTATGATGGAGGTGCAAATCCTCCTGTGCGAGACATAAAGATAGTAAGCAGCCTAGTATAAACATATAAAATCCTTTTGAAAACCTTATACCCGAATGAACATTTTACCTAAAAGCCCGACAGGTTGCCCATATCTGATTGTTGCTCCTATGGAAGGGGTGGGGGATCGGTGCTTTAGAAAGGCCATGGCCGAAATCGGGGGATTTGATGAGGCTGTGACTGAGTTTATCCGTGTGCCATCTAATGCGCATGTTAAAAGTCTAGCTGCTGTATACGATCCCAAAGAAATAGCTCCTTTTCCTCTTGCAGCCCAAATTATGGGATCGGATTTAAATTTAATGGCCGATATGGCACGGGAAATTGAGCGACGAGGCGCCCCTCGTATTGACTTGAACTGCGGCTGTCCATCTAATACAGTGACCGGCAGGGGAGCTGGATCAAGCTTACTAAAAGACCCTGATTTTCTCTATTCAGTCGGTAAGTCAGTGGCAGCTAGCATTTCTGTTCCTTTTACCATCAAAATGCGCTCCGGCTATGCCGATATCTCTCTTTTCAAAGAAAATCTTCTTGCTGCCCAGGAAACAGGTGCTCATTTCATCACCCTTCATCCTCGAACAAAAGTGGACGGTTACACTCCTCCGGCAAGATGGGATCTTATAGCAGAGGCCAAATCCCTCTTAAAAATCCCGGTTGTCGGCAACGGTGACATCCTCACCGTGGAAGATGCGCTAAACATGCTACGTATCACCAAATGTGATGCCCTGATGGTCGGCCGTGGCAGTGTAATCAACCCCTTTATTTTTCATCAGATCCGTGCCCATTTTGCTGGTCAGAGCTTTATGCCCAATTGGGAATTGCTCGATCCTTATTTCACCGCCTACCTTGCAGAAATTCCGGAAAACTCCTCTACGAAAGGCAAGATCAGCAAGCTCAAACAGCTCATGAGCATGCTCTTCAAAATGAATGACGAGCTAAAGAATGAGCGGCAGACCATGCTCACCCAACCCTATGAAAACCTCGCCGCCTTCATGGCTTACGCCGTCCCACGCATCAAACTCGCCAATCAATAAATTTTTTTGCTATAAATGTAGCTGATCGGCTACAATTGTAATTAGGGAAGAGATGAATTTATGACAAAGCCTTATGAAATTGAGCTGTATCGAACTGCCTTGGGGAAAGAACCATATACTGAATGGGAAGAAAGTCTGGACAAAGTTGTAATGGCAAGGGTTGATGCTAGATTAACCAGGATTAGAAATTCAGGAAACGTCGGAAACTGTGAGTCTGTTGGAGATGGGGTTTTTGAGCTCAAATTTGATTTTGGACCTGGATATAGGGTTTATTTCGGATTAGAAAAAGAGACAAATATGATTTTACTCCTTGGTGGATCAAAAAAAGGTCAGCAAAAAGATATCAATAAGTCTAAGGGGTATTGGAAAGATCATCTTTCAATGAGGAGGGGTAGAAATGAAAAGATATAGGAACTATAAGGAACATCTAATAGAAAAACTTAAGGATCCTGAATATGCATCAATCTATTTAAATGCGTGTCTTGAGGAGAGTTTTGAAGCAAAAGATATGGGTATATTTCAATTAGCTGTACGTGACGTTGTCGAAGCTCATGGGGGAATGAAGGAGATTTCTTCTAAAATGGAAGTCAGCCGAGAAAGTTTTTATCGAAGCCTTTCTCAAAAGGGTAAAGCCAGGTTTTCAACACTTGCAAATGCTATCAAAGCATGTGGCTTAGAGCTTGAATTCCATCCAGCACATAGCTGATAATTTATTCGCAATTAACTTTAAAGATTAAGATATGAAAGAAGTTCGCAATAGAGATGTTGTCAAAAATCAACATGAAGAGGCCTCGATTCAAGATGCTTTAGATCTGCTTAATAGGAGTCATGGTACAAAGTATAAAATTATTGAAAGACCCGATCCTCCTGATGCTATAGTTTTTGATGGTAAGAACTATTCTTGGATTGAGCATGTTGATGCTTTTAGGAGTCCTGAAGAAGCGAAAGAGTTGATGTCATATGTAACCCCTGGGGAGGTTCCTTATCATAGAAGTGAACAATTAATTGACTCCCCCGATGAAAGGATTTTATATTCTGTCCAAAGTGCTATGTTGAGTAAATTAAAGAAAAGTTCTTACGAGCCATATTATAAGAAATATGGAAAAGGAATTCTGATAATAAGTGAGCAAGATCCACTTTTTTCAGATTCAACGATTGCGCTTTTAGAGCAAGAGATGGATACAATTATTTCAGGGTGCATCCAACACGAAGATCGAAATTTATTTGAAAAGGTGTACCTTAAATTCCGACTTAGTGGATGGGCTATGCCTGGCTTGATGGCGATTTATCCTAAAATAGAGCCTATAATTGCGCCACAAAATACTTAATAAATGAGCGATTGGGTGAGTTAAGAACAAAAAAAACGCAGAGAAGAATTTTCTTCTCTGCGTTTTGTTTTAACTTTCCTTGATGGAAGTTCTTAGTTGCTTCTTGAGCCGTAGGATTTACGGGAGCCGCCGAAGTGGCCTCTGCCGTTTCCATTTCCGTAAGCAGGCTTTCTGCCATTGCCACTACCATAGCTACCGCGTGATGGGTAAGGCGATCTTGGGCGGTCAGAGGAAGCAGCTGCGGGAGCTGGTCTTGGCTTCATGCCTGGGATGTCGCTTGCGACAAGCTTTTGTCCTGTGTACTGCTCGATTTGGCGAAGGAGGCGGATGTCTTTTGGAGCTGCAAAGGAGAGGGCAACGCCTTTAGATCCGGCTCTTCCTGTACGGCCAATACGGTGTACGTAGTCTTCACCACTTTGTGGAAGGTCAAAGTTGATCACGTGAGTGATGGTAGAAACGTCGATACCACGAGCTGCAACGTCTGTTGCTACGAGGATTTGGATGTCACCATCTCTTAATTGACCGATCGTGCGCGTTCTTTGTCTTTGGTTCATGTCACCATGAAGGGCAGCGGCTCTATGTCCTTGATCAAGGAGGCTGTCAAGCAGGATATCTGCCTGGCGCTTTGTTGATGTGAACACAATCGCTTGTTCCATTGGAAGTGTTGTGAGAAGTGTTTCAAGACATTTTTGCTTGTCTTGAAGATTGTCAACGTAGTGTAGGCGCTGATCGATATTGTCGTGTCTTGCTTTATCTGGTGTGACAGCAATTTGAGCTGGGTTGCTTAAAAGGCTCTTAGTCAATCTTAGAACGTTTCCTCTTAGAGTTGCTGAGAATAGAAGCGTTTGACGATCTGCTGGTGTC
>CAZOAX010000201.1:0-4648 GCA_964577735.1 uncultured bacterium | reverse complement strand
CTCGCTGACTGACTCACTTGTGATGGGTAGCGGTGATTATTTAAGGGTTTGTGGGGGCGTGGTTTCTTCCTTTTCGAAGTAGATTTCAGTAAGTACCTCATTAATAGGAAAATTTACCGCCCGCTCGCAAGCTCACTAGAGCCGCAGAGTACGCGGAGGAGGGCACGCAGAGATAACTAATAACAATTGACTCAAAGCAGGACTGTTAAAAAGAAAATCAGTAAATTTTCTGATAAGCTCGACGAACCAGAAGAAAGTTCCTTCCTCTACGTGTTCTTCTCAGCGTACTCTGCGGCTCTAGCGAGCGCGCGAGCGGGCGGTTAATTTTTCTAAGGAATGAACGGTTCTTTGTTAGGGCTAGAAAAATGCTGAAGACGAATTGTGCCTTTATCTTGAATTTTTAGAGACATATATTTAAGTGGGATCTTGTAAGAAAAAGTGGGTCGTTTTTCTTACAAAATCAATTCATTTTTTTAGGTAGTGGGCGCGGGTTTCGGGAGGGTACTTCTCGATGGCGTAGCGGAGCATGGTGCGGGGCATGCGGGTGTGGTGGGCGTCGAGGAATGCGGTGAGGGCTGAGAGGTTTTGCTTGCCGGCTTCGCGGAGCATCCATCCGGTGGCTTTATGGATGAGGTCGTGGGTGTCGTTCAGGAGGGCTTGAGCGATGTGGAAGGTGTGGTCGAGGTTGCCTTTTTTGATGTGATAGAGAGTTGCGATGATGGCGATGCGGCGGTGCCAGAGGTTTTGGGAGTGGGCGAGGTCGGTGTGGGCTTCGAGGTGGGGGCCGAGGATGAGGTGGGCGGAGGAGTCGACGAGATTCCAGTTGTTGATGTAGGAGAGGTGGTCGAGGTAGAAGTGATAGGTGGGGAGGGGGGATTTTTTGTATTGATGGACAAGGATGAGGAGGGCGAGTAGGCGCTCTTCGTTGTAGGGGGATGTGAGTAGGGTGTGTAGGTCTTGGTGGGAGAGCGTGGTGTGTTCTTTTGCGATGGCGCGGAGTGTCGGGACGGGGATGCCGAGGAATTGATCGTGCTCGGCGTAGTGTCCGGGGGTGGTTTTGAAGAATAGGTCAGGTTTGTTAACCCGAGGTGCATTTTTTAGTTTTTCTTGAATGGTTGTCATTGTGCTTGTTCCCATAGTTTAAGGCCTTGGATGAGAAGCTTGTCCCATTTTGCGAAGGGATAGACGCTTGAGTCGTAGGGCCGTATGAGGATGGCAGGGTGGAGGCCGTAATCAGTGAGAAGTTTAGCTAGGAGAATGAGGTCTGTTCTACCTTGTCCGTCCAGGTAGGGATGAAACCATTCCAAGTGTTGAAAGAGTTCTGCGATCGCTTGTCGAATGCTTGTTTCATAGGGGCCTTTTTCACCGGTTTGTTTTAGCTCTTCTTGAATCTGAGCGGCTTTTTGATTGAACCTGTCGAATAGATAGACGACAGCTTTTTCTGTTTTTTCTTTGGACAAGGGGTAATAATAAATGATGATATTGTCCTTATGCTTGTCCTCCCATTCAAATGTCATGAATGATGCGAGGCCTAATTCTTGGGCTAGTGCGGCCACTTCTGCTTCCAGATCTTTTACTTGCTGTTCCCATTCTGCCATTTTAGCGGGAATTTCAGCTTTTATTTTTCCGATCAAATTCTTATTCAAGGCTGCTTGAGCTATGAGGGGATTGACATTTTTGAATCCATCTTGTGCAAAGTTTTTAACATAGCGTCCAGGTCTTGTTGCAGATAGCCAGAATCCTAAATAGTTGTCGTAGTGCAATAGATCAAAATCGGCCGAAATCGTCCGTTTATGTAAACTACCTAAATCTTGGTTACGGAGAAGGTGCTCACAGGCAGCTTTATGGATTTCCTGATAGATTTCGACCGTGGTTATTTGACCGAGATATTTAGCGGCTACCATACTGGCTTTTTTGATCCCTTCTAGGAATCCAGGTTCGATATCGCCGGCATGCAGGCCTGTATCAAATACATCTTTGCCATATTTGTGGCAATCCTGGTCGATGATCTGCTTCCAGTAGTTAAGACCTAAGCCCCAAAAGACTTTCTTTCGGTTGATTCTTTGCTCTTCTGTGATCGCATTATGGACATGAACAGAATCATAATAGCTGTTTGCAGGTTCCACTTATATCATACATAGTTTTGCAGCCAGGGTTAGGGTAAAGGGCCAGTGGGTAGCTTTGGTGCCAAGGAACTTACCTGCGATGTTCACAAGCGTGAGCATGATCAGAGCGGGGTAGATGGCTTCCAGGATAGGCCCGAGGACACTAGCAATGCCGGCAAAATCAAAAGTGGAAACGATGAAGGCAATGCTTAAGGTGGCTAGGAGGGCAGGTTTGTTGCCAATTTTGTTTTGCAGAACGTCTTTTTGAAGGAAATCGGCAAAGAGCGAGGTCAGAACGATAGCTGTTGTGAGGCAAGCAAAGAGAACTGCCATGCAAACAGAGGGTGCGGCAATGGGCCCAAGCGACTGGATGGCGATTTGTCCGAGCATTTCCTGTGGAGGAGTATTGGTTAGCGAGGGGGCATGGGCCCAGCCGAGGAGGACGAGCGCAAAGTAGACAAGTGAGAGGATACCTCCGCCAAGAAGAGCTGATTTATAGAAGACTTTCAAATTGCTGTGCAGATGGGAGATGACAAACTGGGAAAAGAAGAAGGCTGCTAGCAGGTCCATAGTTTGGTAGCCTTGAAAAAAGCCATTTTTTAAGGCAAGCCATCCGGATGATGTTGTTGTGGATTCAGGTAAAGGTCCTTGCAGTCCAAAATAGGTAATGACGGCGATCGAGAGGAGCAGAAACGGGGTCAGGAATGTTCCAAGGGTGCTCACGATTTTGCTTTTATTGACAGCGAGAAAGAAAATGGTGCAGCAGAGGATCAGGCTTGTCAAGGGGAGGGATGCTTCAGGGATCAAGAGCAAAAGCGCGCCATGGGCGACGGTCAGGCATCTGGCTAGTACGCCAAAGGGGCCCATCAGGGCAAGAGCAAGGAAGGAAAATAAGAAGATCCCTTTTTTGCCAAAACAGCTGAAGAATTCGTTAATGTCGCCTTTATAGAGGATCATGCCAAGGACGCCGAGAAACGGAACGACAACACCAGTGGATAAAATGCCGAGGGATGCAAGGAGGTAGTGCCCTTCACTTTCCTGTCCAACTGTGATTGGAAATACGAGGTTTCCGGAACCAAAGAACATGGAAAATAGAGCAAATCCAGTGCTGATGACGAGTGCTGCGTTTTTCATTCAAAACCTTTATTAAAGAATAAATATTATAACTTATTCTTTATTAAAGATCTACGAGATAAAACGATTGCCTCACCGATAAGGAACCCAGAGAGAGAAAGCAGGATGCTTGCGATTTCCCGAGGAATCTCTACAGGAACAATACGGAACAGCACAAAGCCGATGGCACCAAAAGCAATGCTGAGCGCAGCTGAAATAAAATTGCCCTTTTTCTTATAGAGGGCCACTAAAAGTGCGATGAATAGGCAACTGACTGATAGCTCATAGCTTTGGATCAGCACATCGACGATATTATCAAAAAAGAAGGCAAAGAAGATGGCGCTTATCGAGATGGTGCCGGTGATTCCTTTGATGGCACGTAATGGGTTTGTAAATTTGATCTCAAAGTCACTTGATATGTTCGAGCTAATGGCGTTGATCAAGGAAGTAGCGGTTGAAATGATGGCGGCTAGAACGGCACAACCGACAAGGGCTGTGACAAAGGGATTTGTCATGGCGACGATAGTGGCCATCAAGACGCTTCCCCCTTCAGGAACGTTCAGCTCAGTGGCGCTAGCTAGTGTGCCTAAAAAAACCGGAATAACACAGATGATCAGTGTGCAGATACCGGCGGCAAGGGAGGCAAGTGAAACGGTTCGAGGGGAATCTCCTGCAAAGCACCGTTGGCCCATGTCCTGCTCAATGATCATGAAAAGGAGGGGCATGACAAGCCATCCGGTCATTTTGCTTGAAACATCAGAAAAGTGGGTCAATTCAGGTAGCTTGATGGAGGGCTCGGTGTAAAGGATAAGTCCGAAACTGAATAGGAAAACAAGAGAGAAGAACGCCGCTTGGACCATATCTGTTGAGATGACCGCTTTTAGTCCGCCTTGGGTCGTATAGATAATGACAATGGCCCAAAAAGCAATGAATAAAGGGGTATTATCTAAGCCTAAACTGATCAGGAATTTGTTAGATGCGATAATTTGAGCAACCAGGATCATGAATAGAGAAATAACGGATAGAACGGAGGCTATTTTTTTGAGCTTGCTAGAGTTATAAACAACTTCAAAGATTTGAGCGACAGTGGTCACTTTGAAAGCGGCGAGCTTACGGCCAAATCCGCAACCCAGAAGGATCAGTCCTAGTGCACAACCGAGTGGATATAGAATGACAGGCCACCCAAATCGATAAGCTTCATCAGCTGAGCCAAGGATGATACCGCCGCCGACTTGTGTGGCAAGAAAGGTCATCATCAGGGGAAAAAAGCGGACGCTTTTCCCAGCAAGGAAGTAATCTTCCTGGTCGTTTAAGTTTTCAGAAGCCCGTTTGCCTACAAACCAATACAAAAATTGAAGAGCAAATAGTAAAGATGCAAATAAGTAAATATTCATAATAATAAATATTTTACATGCTATAAAGAAAAAATA
>CAZOAX010000200.1:0-4663 GCA_964577735.1 uncultured bacterium | reverse complement strand
AAAGATGTTGTAGTCATTGTAAGCCTGGTCATCTGTCAGACATGTGGCCTTATTTTTTTTGATGAATTTGGACACGTTGCTCATTGCCGCACTGCCAAATCCGAGTTTGGCGGCAAAAAGAGTCATGCACCCGATATCGGCATCGTACTTAAGCTTGTTATTCTTGATATAAAGACGATTGTCTGAAGGATTGCTTGCATTGGCTTTTTCAGCCAAAAATGCTTGAAGGGCTTGTGCGCTTGAAATGCCGCCTATGCTCATGATCTTGCCTTAATTTTTATTTGTTGTACGTTGCGCCGCACTTGAAGATAATCTCCAAGTGCGTAGGTGTCTTTAAAATGACTGTAAATTACCCTGCCAGGATGCCGGTAGCGTGCAGTGAAAGGTTCCGTTGATCAGAGTGCGCATGGCTTCAGCTTGCTTGTAGCTAACTACTTGAACACGTCTTTTTTCTGCCATGGTATTTAAAGAAGGTTCATCATAAATCTTAAAAATGTAGCAGAGTGTGGTGTCTTTATAGTACTTAAGGCTGCCATTTTTGATTCTTTCTATTCTTTCTAAAGGGACTCCCTCTGTTCCAATTCTCATCCCTAAAGTGGGGTTGTGTGCTAAAGTATGGGCGCCTCTTTGAAATCCAAACCAGATTCCAATTTGATCCTGGTTATTTTGCAGGACATTATCTTGTGGGGCAAGAGGGATATCGGAATAGTGAATCGGGTATTGGTGGGATTGGTTCATTTGTGAATATTTAGGATAAACTGTTTGCTTTGCTTTTCCTAATATTCCTGGTTTTCCAGGTTCCTTGGTCCCTACTTTTTCGATATGCTCACTGATTGTCAGACAGTAATCCCCATAGCCGCCAACTCCATTGACCTCTGGCCTATTCGATACAAAGACGCCAGGAAAGCATCCCGAAGCATAGAGGAGATGTGTGTCTAATATGTTGGTCAAGACGTTGAGAGTTTTTGTACAATGGTACCATTTGGGAATGGCAATAGGTTTGCCATGATCGATTTTTTTCTGCCAACGTGCCAGTTGATCACGTAAAAAGTCCGCTTCAGGTAGAGTGCCTTCATTTTCTTTGAAACGCTGGACCAGTTGAGCTAGTTTGCCCCCATCTAATTCAAGTCGTTCACGAAAATATTTTTTCAATACGTTGGTTCGGATTTCACTTAAAGTGGTTTTGAGCGCATCTTTATCTTCTTTTTTGACTGAGTTTAACGGATTGTAAACATGTCCGTCACCTTTCAGCGGTTGATTGCCTTTTGCCGGGAAAATGGTGCTACGGGCTGCGTTTTTGAAATTCAGAATTTCATTGATGGCTTGTTTTTCTTCTTTTGTGATGGGGTCTTTAAGTTCCCATGTATCGAGTGTATAATTGAGCATTTGGCAAGCATCAGCAAAATCAGCAAATTTTTTTTCAAAATTCGAAGAATTTAAAAGCGTTTTACAATTTTCTAAATGATGATTGACTAGTTGAAGCATCCCTTCTCTTGAGCCATAATCAAAAGCTTTATTAGGATCTTCTTGAAAGACTTGAACTACTGCATTCTTGACTTTTTTGGCTTTTTTCCAGCATAGGCATTGCTTGTCGTTGTAGGCAGAAATAAAGGTATTATAATCAGTGTAAGCTTGGTCATCTTTCAGATAAGTGGCTTTATTTGTTTTAATGAATTTGGATACATTGGACATTGCCGCATTGCCAAATCCGAGTTTGGCAGCAAAAAGGGTCATGCATCCAAGATCAGCACCAAATTTAAGCTCATTATTCTCGATGTAAAGACGACTGTCTGAGAGATTGTTTGCGTTAGTTTTTTCTGCCAGAAATGCTTGGAGGGCCTGCGCCCCTGAAATTTCACCTATGTACATGTTAATGCCTTGATTTTTATTTTTCCGTTTGAGGATAGTAAATTATAATTAAGACATTATAAAGATGCTAAGTTTTTAATCGCCTTTATAAGAATTTTTGCTCCAAGCTCTAGACGATCCAGGCCAAAATGTTCATTTGGGGCGTGAATACAGTCCGTTGCAAGACCAAGGCCAAGTAACACCGTTTCAGCCCCGCTTGCGGATTTTAGTTTGGGAACAATCGGGATTGAGGCACCTTCAAATATAAATTGGCATGGTTGATTAAAGACAGACGTGTAGGCATCTGCAAAGGCTTTGACTCCTTTGGAATGGGAGCTTGCCCGCACAGCTTCGCCACCTTCACCATGAAGATGAACATGGACGGTGGTTCCGGGGATCGTTTTGCTTTCAAAATAGGCCTTTAGAAGATTCCCAATCTCTTGTGGGGATTGACCAGGCACAAGGCGGCAGGAGATCTTGGCAGATGCCTTGGATGGGATCACTGTTTTGAAACCATCACCGGTATAACCGCCTGTAATTCCATTGATTTCAAGCGTTGGCCTGAGCCAATTGCGTTCAATGGGGGAGAATTCAAGCTCGCCACCTGTTGCATGAGTGCCAAAATCTTTAAAATACTGCTCTTCATCAAAATCAAAGTGCATTGCCCTGCGCTCTTCTTTTGAAAAGGTCTCCACCCCATCATAAAAGCCAGGGATGGTGATGACCCCTTTTTCATTACGTGCGTCGGCTAAAATTTTAACAAGTGCATGGATGGGGTTGAAAGCAAGACCTCCATGGGAACCTGAATGCAAATCTTTTTTAGTATTGATCACCTCGATGTCTAGGGTGATCATCCCTCTTGTTCCAAGGGTAATGGCCGGGATGGAAAGGGAGGGGATCCCCAAATCGACAATGGCAAGGACGTCTGCTTTAAGCTCTTTTTCTTTGGAGGCCACGATCTTATGCAAGCTTTCACTCCCGCATTCCTCTTCCCCTTCGATGCAAAGTTTAATGTTTAAGGGAAACCCTCCATCTGATTCTTTTAAGTGGCGAAGGGCCTCTAAAACATAAAAGCATTGTCCTTTATTGTCTTGTGCTCCCCGAGCATAGACTTGGCCATCTCGAACAGCGGGAGAAAAAGGGGGAGTTTCCCAAAGTTCTAAAGGATCCACTGGTTGAACGTCATAATGATTGTAAATAAGCAAGGTCGGTCTACCAGGAATATGAGGACTTTCCGCGAAAATGATCGGATGACCTTCCGTTTCCCAGAACGTTGTCTTGAATCCGAGCTTTTTCACCCGCTCTTCTACGAAATGGGCGCATTTTCTGACCTCATTTTTATAGCTTGGTTCCGAGCTAATGCTCGGAATGGATAGAAATTCAAAAAAATCCGGAAGGTTGATCATAGTTTACCTTAAAACAATGTTGGAAATTTATTCTTCAGTGATTCTGGAGCTTGTCTTAAGAGCCCTATTTTACGGAGATCTTTTACCCAGTCTTCACCAGGTTCAGCGATGGTTCCCATTTCAATTAAACGGGAGCTAAGATAGTCCTCAGCGGTCACATCGGGATATTTTTTTAAGAATGTTTCTTTTTCTTCAGCACTCATATTCTCTGTCATGATTTTAACGCAGGAATTAAGCGGTTTTAGGCTAAAGCTAGGAGCAAAAGCACCAAAAAAAATGCTGGCAAGCCTTTCTTTATGACTGTCGACATTGTTGACCTGATGCGTGATCGCAGGAAAGAGGCCGCCTGTAAGGTGCTCAAGTTGCTCGCCAGTATTGATGATCACATAGCCTTCCTTAGCAATGACCGGGATCCATTTACCGTTTTTGAACATTTCAAGTCCAGGTGCTGTCGCTGTTGGCAAAGCTGTGATCGCATTCACATCTGTGTGAGGAGCCGAGCGTTTAGCTTGAGGATTATCGGTTTCTTTAACGGGTCTGTAATAGGCAAGACGCATTAAGTTTTTTTCAGTTTTCAACGTTTCTTCCACATCGCAGGGGAATTCTCCTAAATATTCAAAAAGGAAGCTCAACGCTTGTCCCACATATTTGCTTAATTCTTCATGATAGGCAGACATGGTTGCTTGAAAGGTTTCTGGAAATGCAGGCCATTTAGAAGCATCCTTATACATTTCCTGATTAATAAAGAATGTTTCTTTCATGTCAGGAACTTTGTTCCCTGCTGCCGTTTCCCTCCCTTCCCAGGAAAATCCCGTTTGACCGAAGTTTTTATGATCGTCTTTTCTTTTAACTTCTTCTGGAAGATGGAAATAGGCAGCCATATCTTCATAGACTTTGGTGATAAAAGGCGTCAAAGATTCAGCTTTAACAGCAAAAAAGCCATATTCTTTCCACGCATCGCCAAAATATTGAATTAATACTTTTCTCTCTAGTGATTGAGCACGGCTGATACTGTCTAAATCAAAGCAAGGAATTGTCGCTTCGCCAAAACATTGTGTCTGACCATTTAGTTCAATAAGACTTGGCCTTTGAATCGTGTGACCGAACATGTCTACTTGCAATGCATTTTCTATGGAGGGTAAAGGCGAGTTGTTCAGAACAGCCATTTTTGGAAAATCTATATACACAGGTTTTGAGATCGGCTCTACATGCATAGGTGTCCTACTTTTGAGAAAAGTTATTTTAAATTTTCAGGATCTTATGGTAAATCGAAATTAATTCAAAGGACAAACAAATGACAAATGTACTGATAGGTCTTGTGGCTGTGTTGCACTTGGGGTTCATGGTTCTCGAAATGTTTTTATGGAATAAAGACATCGGCCGAAAAATATTTGGAACTACAGAAGAGT
>CAZOAX010000199.1:0-4743 GCA_964577735.1 uncultured bacterium | reverse complement strand
AGCTATAACGAAAATACAAGTGATACATCGTGCTTATCCTGCCGCCGTAGGCGATCCTGCATATCCTGTTAATTTCTATATAAAACGTGCCTTTCTTATCGTATGAAGTATTCGACGTGTGAAGTTTAACTTCACACTTCGTGAACCTTATTGACCCAATTCTCAAAAAGTAGCAGAGGCCCAGCGGAGGGAAATATTCATCTAAGTAAGCGTCTCTATGTACTTATTATAGGTATCTTCGGAGATGACTTCATGTTCAAGGTAGGGGAGTCCGAGCTCCTCTGCATTTTTTAGGGGATCGCGTCTGAAGGCAAATGAAACACTGACGTAACTGTCCCAGTTGTCATAGAGCCAATCGATGATGGCTGGCACTTCTGAGGGATCGTAATGGACCACTTGAGAAACGTTCTGCTCGCTCCAGGCATCCTGAAGCTTGGCATACCACTGTAATTGTTCAATGGCAGACTCCGTATTAATTTCAAGCTCTTCAATTTTCCCATTTTTGTCTGCGCGCCGAACAGTTGAAAGGGGAAGCGATTGGTAAACTACGGGACATTTCACCAAAACTTGATGGGGAGAATAGGGCTTTTCTGAGATGTGATAGCCACGTTTTCTTAAGCTGTCGCAGGCAGGATCTATGCGCATTAAAGTCATATAGTGAAACAGATGTTTTCCAATGGGCAAGTGGATACCCTCTGGCACATCGCCTGAGTCGTTTGTTCCCATAATGCGGGAGAGATTGCGGCTCGGTTTAATGCACGTCACATTTTTTGGGCAAGGCATATTCAGTTCCTCAGCCATGCCAAAAGCTGCATTGACAGCACTGTTGCGCATCCGTTTAAAATCGTAGTCAGTCAGATCTTTTCGTGCACGTATGCCTGTCAGACTGACTCCGCAGAGGTGAAGGAACTCATTATTGAGATGCCAGGCTTCCTGCAGAATTTCATCACGAAGGGAGATAAGGGACTGCCGGTAATTCATGCGAGCGGCAAGGTAAAGCGCTCTTTCAAGACCGGCCTTATCCCCTTTAAAGCTTAATAGATTAACTTCCACACATGTGCAGAAAGATTTATTGCCAAGCAAGACCTCCCCCGTCGGATTGCACCCTTTAAACCAAGGGGCTCTTCTTGCAGCTTCGCTTGCATTGATCAACCTCGGCTCATCTCCACCTGACTCTAATATTAAATGGAATAGTTCATGCAGCTCATTTTTTGAAGGACGTGTATGAAAAACAAGTGCCCCTTTTTTTAGCTCCTTCCATTCGGGTTGTCCGTACTCCTCAAGGGCTAGTGTAGCCGTCTGCTGTGAAGCGGGAACACGATTCAAAAGATGGATGATCCTGAGGATGTCTTCTTTTGTTAAAAGCTGATCGGCGCGATCTGAGAGGATTTCAGCCATTTTCTGAAAAGCGGTTGCAAGAGGCTCATCACCTGTAGATTCCCATCCATACCCCTTTAACCGGCATCCGGCTGGACGAATCTCTGATAAATCTATAACAAGCTTTTTTGCTGGATATTTGCCGGCTATAAGCTTTCCGGCAGCTTTTGCAAACGCCTCTGCTGTATCCCCCACCTTGATCGTCCAGAGTCCATTTTCAAAGCTTTCGGTATTGCGCTTAGCTCCATTTGCATCTGCGCGTGTAGATCGAATGACTTCGATTGATTCAAGAGATCGTCTAAAGCCGTTTAAAGTTCCGGTGACAGGCGCAAATCCAATACTACAGCCCTGCAATAGGAGCCAGAAAAGGTCGACTACATCATATACTGTTTCGACATTCGTAAAAGCCGAATTGAACATACAAGATTCCCGCTTACGACTCAATTCCGTCCCGCTTAACCAAAGCGTTCGCCCATCAGGGAGCAGCGCTCTTTTTAAAAGCAAACGAGAAAGCTCTTCCAGCTCGGAACTCTCATCATCATTTAAATTCCGTGCAAGGGCCCTTTCCCAAAGCCACTTTTGCCGATCGATCACGCGCGCGATGACTTGCGAAAAGCTTTCAAGACCGCCATTAAGATCTGCTAGGGGACGATGGAAAAAACCAAGAGCAACTGCTGATGAATTTAAAGTCGGGATACTCATAAATCTCCTTTCTAGAGATTTTACAGTACCCCATCGTAATTATTTATTTAAATAATTTTAGAAGCTCTTGTAAATCAGGATCTTGGGCATTGAAAGCAAGATCGGGATCATTTTTAAAACGACGGGCGCGAAGAGCCTTGACCCATTCCTCTTTATCTTCTTCATCTCTAAAGTGAAAGTAATCTTCAGCAGAAGAAAGGAAGTCCCAGAAGTCTTCTTCAATGGACAGATCTGGAACAATGATCTTGGCAAGTTGCGAAAACGGCTTCTCTTCTGCACTTTGAGTAGCAAGAAAAGCTAAAAACTCTAAATTGAATTCTAAATCTTGTACTGTTTGACATTCCTTCACAAGAGAGGGTGCCAAACGGCTGACTTCACCTGGATCTTTTTTAGCCAAAATCTGAAGATTTAAAAGCTTGAACCAATGTTTGTCTTTTACATAAGGAAGGAAATTTTCAACGATCTCTTCTGCGTAGGGAACATTTTGCTCCTGAATTTGAGCAAAGGAAAAATCATATAAAAACGCTTCGACATCATGAGCACATCCCTGCAAAACAGACTCATAAAGAGCTTTTGGATCCTCTCCTTCATCTTTTGCTTCCTCAAGGATGGAGCTAAATTGATTGAGCACATCTCCAAGCCCTTCCATACTCTCAAACTGGCCGGCCTCATAAAGATCGATCTGGTGGTCCCATTCGTCGCAAAAAATGGAAAGTGTTTCACGCTCAGAAAGTAGCCTGCGCCAAAGCTCAAAGACGATCAGATAAATTTGGTCAGCTGTCTCCTGATCTTCAATTGCATCAGGTAAGAGTGTTTCAGCAAGATCCTCAGGCGACTCTTCAGCATCTGCAAGCGCCATGAATTGGGCATATTCGACGGGCACACCAATTCCTGCTAATCTAGCAAATAGCTCATCTGCCGGCACCCTGCGATAATCTTCTACTTGCCACGGCTCAACACCGGACATCGGATCTAGTTGCCAGTTAACCTTAAGAGAATGATAAAGCGCCCGTCTTTCCATAAGTTCACTAATACCATTTTAAATGATTATTCGAAAAAAATTTATTTCATTATCGGATTAAACAATATTAAAGCCTAGCAAAATCTATTCTTGCTAGGCTTATTGTTCTTTAGTCTTGATTGATCTCAAAAGATTTATCGTTAAGAATTTGCTCTTTCAACATTATCAAAAACGCCTCTTCCGTCTTATCGTTAACCGCCTCATCGTCACCACAAGGCGTAGAAGCAATCAAAAGCGCAGGCTTGCAAGTGATCCCTGTTGGAATTGGATTTGCCACCGGTTGTCTCTGGATCGTGATTTTTTGGCCACTTGGCAATGAGTTTGAACCTGTTGTGTAAACCAGGAACTTACGAACATCCGCATCATCTGTTGCCGGATTTTTAATCCAATCCATTAACCACTTGGCTTTCTTGTTCAACTCTTGGATTTCTTTTTGCGGGATGTCTTTTTCATATCCATCTGTATCGTTGAATTTAGTCACCACTTGGAAGGAGGCTGCCACAACGTCTCTATCTAAAGACCCTTGGATTTTATTATTGACCGCACGAGCGCTTGATACACGGATCTGATCCCAAGCTAAGTCTGATCTGCAAGCCGAGTTTAATCCTTGAGCGATCGCATGGATCGGAGCGATCAACTCTGAAACTTGAGTTGTCCCTAATGTTTCATTTAATAGCTTTTCTAAAACAATGCTTACAAATTTCTGCTTGTCCGCATTCACTTTATCCATATCCAAACTATATCCATCATCTTCATCAATATAGTCTTCACCAGCAAACTCAGCAGCTGCATTCAAGTTAGTCCCTAAGAAAGAGCCCCCATTCCAATTAAAGAGGTCAAATAGCGCAAGCTTGTCTTTAATGCTGTCATTTGAATTTGTGCTATCTGCTCTAAGAAACTTCTCCATTACGCGTTTAGCAATATCCGCTTTTACTCTTACACTTAAATCTTCAAAGTTAGCTTTCGCATCCTGTGCCTTTAGGGTAAGCGCCACCTCAAAAAGCAGATCATCAAAATGCTGGCCAATTGCATAGGCATTATTCTTGATATCGTCTGTATTGTCCTTTGAGTTGTAACAGAAATGCATCACTCGTCCCATCTCATTGAGTGCTCTTTTTTCAATGTCCGTCAATCCTGGAAATAAGGTGGCCGGATCATTAGAGGAAACACCTTGCTGGGTGGCTACAGGCATAAACAATTTAGAAGGCTTTTGTGCCTTAAAAGAAATATTGGAATCTTCAATAAGAGATGTAAAAAGCGAATTCAAATAGTCGCGGGAAATACCCCCGTTATCCAAACCATCGCCCTTCGTTAAGTCATTTTTTAATAAAATAACATTTAACCGTGGATGTTTTTTGCTCCTAACAGCTTGTTTCAGTGAGTCTGAGAGTTGAGTTAAGTGAGCTTCAGGATTCTTTTCAACGCCTTTCTTTAATGCACTGATTTCAATTTTTTTATTTTTAAATTCATAATTGGAAGAAAGTTCGATGGCCGCTTTAAAAGAGCCCATTAACCAATCTGCTCTATCTTCCGGAATTTTATCTAAATCTGTCGGACTTCCATCAACGATGCAGCTAAGATTTCCACCTAACTGGAATTCCAAACGTTTGTTATGGTCTCCCAAAATAACAATAGATTGCGTA
>CAZOAX010000198.1:0-4745 GCA_964577735.1 uncultured bacterium | reverse complement strand
AGGTCTTTAGCTTCTTTTAAGCCAAGTCCTGTAACTTCACGTACGACCTTAATAACACCGATCTTCTTGTCGGCTGGAACTTCTGTCAAAGTAACCATGTAATCTGTAGCTTCTGCTGCTGCAGGTGTGCCACCAGCTGCTGGTGCTGCTACTGCAACTGCTGCTGCTGCGGCCTTAACGCCCCACTTATCTTCAAGTGCAGTCTTTAGCTCAGCCATCTCTAAAACGGTCAACTCTGAAAGAGTTGCTACTAGTTGTTCAGTTTTTGTACTCACGGTATAACCTCTAATTGAAAAAATAATCTTTTAAAATACACATCAAGCTCGTCGGCATCATTCAGATGCTGGAGCCTCTAGCTTACATTTGTTATCCAGGCAGTAAACCACGCTTGACAGAACAGCGTCCATCACAGCCAAGGTTTGAGCCATCGGTGCTTCAAGCGTTGCAAGGAACTGCGCACGCATTTCGTCTTTGCTTGGAAGTTTGGATAGAGTTTCAACATCGTTTCCGCTGTAAACTTTTCCATCAATCCGACCGCCGATAATTGAAACTTCTTTTCCAGCTTCTTTGCAGAATTGGAATGCAGCTTTAACACCTTCGATTGGATCATTTCCACTGAACACGACACCCACGTGACCAGGAAATTGGTCGAGTGAGAATTCGATTCCAGCTGTTTGAAATGCTTTCATCAAAATGCGCTTACGCGTCATTTTAACTGTTCCGCCCATTGCAGCGATATTACGGCGAAACTGATTAACAGTGTTTGCCGGAACACGAGCGTAATTCATGATAACAAATGCGCTATGCTTGCCAATCGGTTGAACAATTGCATCTTGCAGGTACTGTTTTTCTTGTCTCATCTGCTAATCCCTTACTTTTCTGCTAGAAATTCTCGCAAGTCGATTTTAAAACCAGGACCCATTGTAGAAGATACTACGATAGACTGAAGGTAATTACCTTTAGCTCCGGATGGCTTGGCTTTCAAAACGGCTTGAACAAAAGAGAGAATGTTTGCATAGAGGAAATCCAAGCTGAAAGATAGTTTACCAACTGCATTATTAATAACAGCGTGTTTGTCGAGTTTGAACTCAACTTTACCCATCTTCAGTTCATGAATTGCATTTGCAATATCTGTAGTCACAGTTCCAGCTTTAGGAGTAGGCATTAAACCGCGAGGTCCTAGCACTTTACCCAATTTACCGACATTTCTCATCATACCTGGGGTTGCAATGACAGCATCAAAATCTGTCCAACCCCCATTAACTTTTTCTAAAAGTTCGTCATTGCCCGCGTAATTTGCACCAGCTGCTAGCGCTTCGCTTGTTCTATCGCCTTCGCAAAAAACAAGGATGCGTATTTCTTTTCCTGTTCCATTCGGTAATGTAACAGTTCCACGAACTAGCTGGTCCGCTTTACGGGGGTCAACTCCCATTTTTAAAGAGATATCCACCGTTTGGTCAAATTTGACCGAAGGGCAGCTCTTTAAATTTTCGATAGCTTCTTTCATTCCGATTTTTTTTGTAAAATCGAATTTCTTTGCTATCTCCCGAACACGTTTACTTGGTTGACCCATACTTATTTAACTCTCTTATTCTGGAATAAGGTCTATTCCCATTGATCTAGCTGTACCAAGCACTGTGTTGGTAGCCATTTCAAGGTCGGTTGCATTCATATCTTGCATCTTATCTTGTGCAATTTTACGCGCTTGACTTCGCTTGATCTTACCTACTATATCACGGTTAGGTACAGCTGAGCCTTTTGCTACCCCAAGACTTTTCTTGATCATTTCAGCAACTGGGGGTTTCTTGCAGACAAACGTAAATGACTTGTCAGCATATACAGTAATCACAACAGGCAAGGTATCTCCTGCCTGAGATTGAGTCTTTGCATTAAACTCTTTGCAGAAAGCCATAATGTTAACACCGGCTCCACCAAGGGCAGGACCGATTGGAGGTGCTGGATTAGCCTTTCCTGCAGGAATTTGCAGTTTAATGATTTTTACAACTTTTTTGGACATAGTCTTCAGCCTATTTCAATATTACTTTTCAGATTCTTCTGTTACTTCTTCTACCTGGGAAAACTCAAGATCGTCCACTCGAGTATCTCTACCAAAAATAGATACAATAACGCTTAGTCGCCCTTTATCATGGAACACTTCTGTAATTGTTCCTGTAAAATTAACAAAAACACCATCTGTGATCTTTACAGTATCGCCTACAGTGAATTTATGCTTCTGGGTTACCTTCTGCTTTTTATCTTCCAGATCATGCATGATCTCGGCAACTTCCCGATCAGAAAGAGCAGTTGGCTTATCGCCGCCCAAGAAGTCTACTACACCTGGGGTATTTTTGACAAATTGCCAGGTATCATCAGTGAGTTCCATCTTGATCAATAGATAGCCAGGCCACAGTCTTTTCTCGACAATGTGCTGCTGACCATTTTTAACTTCCGACACATTTTCAATCGGAAGCAGAATGTCTTCTATAAAATCTTTATACCCTTTTTGATCGCGATACTCTTCAAGGGTTTTTTTAGCTTTTTTTTCTTGCGCGGACAATACTTGAACTACGTACCACTTGTGCATTCCTAAGCCCTCAGTTTTACTATAAGATAATGGATTAACTATCCTACCAACAATCGACTGATCGTTGTTAGCAAGTTGAGCGCTCCGTGAATAGCCAAGTCAATCAGGTAAACGCCTAGACCAAAGAAAAAGGTCGCGCCTACCACGATCTGCGTGTAAACACGCAATTCTTCCGGAGTTGTCCAATTAATGGTTTTAATTTCGTGCTTGATCTCTTCGATCCATTCGCGGGCCTTAAACTTTTTAGCAGCTACTTTCTGATCGGATTTTTTTTCACGATCAACAGAGTCTTGTTTTTTAAGTTCCATCGATTTCACTTCACTTGCCACTTCACGCCCCATTTATTTTCGAGTGCGGAGGGATTCGAACCCCCGACCGACGGCTTTGGAGACCGTTGCTCTACCAGCTGAGCTACACACCCAAATATTAACCTATATTTAAATCAGGCCCCTCTTGTGAGGGGCCTGCCTATCTCTCTAGAGATTAATATACTACGTAATGATCTCGGAAACTGTGCCCGCACCAATAGTACGTCCACCTTCACGAATAGCAAAACGCATACCCATTTCCATCGCAACTGGTGCGATCAGGGTAACTTTGATCTCAACGTTATCGCCAGGCATAACCATCTCAACACCAGCAGGAAGCTCAATTGTTCCTGTTACGTCTGTTGTACGGAAGTAAAGCTGAGGGCGGTATCCTGTAAAGAATGGCTTATGACGTCCACCTTCTTCTTTTGTAAGAACGTAAACAGGCCCTTTAAATACTGTATGCGGTGTGCATGACTTAGGAGCTGCAAGCACCATTCCGCGCTCAACATCATCTTTTGTCAAGCCACGAACGAGCAATCCAACGTTCTCACCAGCTCTTGCTTCTGTCATTTCTTTGTTGAACATCTCAATCCCTGTCGCAACAGTATCACGTGTTGGACGAAGACCGACTAGCTCAAGCTTATCGTTAAGCTTAACGATTCCACGCTCTACACGACCAGTTGCTACTGTACCACGTCCAGAAATAGAGAATACGTCTTCAATTGGGAGCAAGAATGGCTTGTCAACTTCGCGTTCTGGAGTCAAGATTCTTTCATCAACAGTCTTCATGAGTTTCAAAATTGCTTCTTCGTACTTAGCATCGCCTTCAAGCGCTTTAAGTGCAGATCCGCGGATAATTTGAACATCTTTGTAGCCTTTTGACTCTAAGATCTCGTGTAATTCCATCTCAACCAAGTCTAGAAGTTCTTGGTCGCTTTCGCCAAGCATATCCACTTTGTTTAGGAATACGACGATATTAGGCACTTGCATCTGGCGAGCGAGCAGGATGTGCTCATGAGTTTGAGGCATAGCACCGTCTGTCGCAGCAACCACGAGGATCGCGCCGTCCATCTGAGCCGCACCTGTAATCATGTTCTTAACGTAGTCAGCGTGTCCTGGGCAGTCTACGTGAGCGTAGTGACGCGCGTCTGTTTCGTATTCTACGTGAGAAGCATTGATTGTAATACCGCGGGCTTTTTCTTCCGGTGTATTGTCAATACTGTCATATCCACGAAACTTGGCTCCGCCTTGCTTCGATAGTACTTTTGTAATTGCGGCAGTTAACGTCGTCTTACCATGGTCCACGTGGCCAATGGTTCCGATGTTGACGTGCGGCTTATTTCGCTGAAATGCTTCTTTTGCCATTTTAATTTCCTCTGTTAGACTGCAGTTCTGCCCAGAAAAGGAATTGAACCTTCGACCTTTTGCTTACCATGCAAATGCTCTACCACTGAGCTATCTGGGCAAAGTTACCTATGCAAACTTTTTTGCATAGCTTCTTTTACGACTTAAAACCCCGTAATTTTAGGGTTTTGCTCAAATTTAATCAATCTTAAATGCGGGTTACGCTATCATTTTTGACGGAACGTAATACGCGCCTTTGTCAAATCATATGGTGACATCTCAACTGTCACCGTGTCTCCAACTAGCACACGGATGTTTTTCATCCGCATTTTTCCGCACAAATGAGCCGTGACTTTCATTCCATTCTGTAAAGTTACGCGGAAATGCATATTGGGCAATAATTCGTCTACAATTCCATCAATCTTGATGGTGTCTTCTTTCGCCATTTTTATATAATCCCAACACAGTAAGTGACAATAAAATACCATATCTGCATTAAATGTCAA
>CAZOAX010000197.1:0-4756 GCA_964577735.1 uncultured bacterium | reverse complement strand
CGTATAAAGCGCAATTCAGAAGCTTGTAATGGAGTAGCTTTATGAATCAACATTTTCAACACTTCTTTCTGTAGCACATTAAGATTAATATCCAGTACCCATTCGCCTAGGATTTTTCTCATCGGTGCATCGATAAGCTCGATGGGAAAGCCTAAATCAGTATACGTAAACGTCTCAATTTTTTTATCGATCATAAGAGTTATCTTTTAATTCATGATGTAACAAAGTTACATTTTTAAGTCAAATATCAAGCATGGAATAGTGTTATTGGATCAATGTATGATTAGCTGGGTTGTGTTAAAATAATTTATTATTTATAAGGGGATAATAGGCGTAGTTCTTATTAAATCAATATAGGCGGCATACACAATGGAATTCAAAAATTGGATTTGGGTCGATGTGTTAGCCGGTTTTTCATAAGTCTTTTCTAAATTCGTATCAATCTTTGATTTTCTTTAAATAATCTAACAGAGGAGTCTTCCTATGGGATCCGTTATTTTAAGAGCGTTATTTTGCTTGCTGGCATTTTTTCAAGTGCATGCGGAAGTGGCGCAGCCGACGAGTTGCGTGGTGGGGGAGTTTAGCTCAAGTGGGGATGCGTATTACAGGGCGATCACGCTGAAGCTGACGAATAATTGTACAAGTGTTGTGGACTTGCAGGACGCCAGTGTGACATTTCAAAGTAAGACGAATCTGAATACGACATTTTGGGGAGATTTTAGCCCGCTGGACTATCCGGATGGTGAGATGAAGATTACGTCGCAAGCGAGTGGCAGTGGCTTTTTATCAAGCTTCCGGTTGCATTTTCCAAACTATTCGGCGACAAGCAGCAAGCTACCGCCCGGTCAGTCCATTTTGATCAAATATGGGGCACCGTCGGATCAGTTTGTTCAAGGGTCTGTTAATGTGTATCTTGGTGGAACAGCTGAGGCTGCAAGCATCACCTTTACAAATACAACAGCTAAGCCTGCGAATGTGACGGTGAATTCTGTGCTTGTGCATGTGATGTTGAATGGATCAAAGGTGACGGATGTGGAATTGCCATGGCAGGGGAGTGCGACATTTGCCGGTTTGACTCCTGCGACCTATTCCTTGTCTGTTGATAATGTGAGTGATGCAAGTGGTGCGGTTTATCAAGGCGCGGTGGCTCCTCAAACGATCGCTTTGACAGCTGGCCAAGAGGGGATCGTTTCTGTTTCTTATGCAAAGTCGCAAGCGACAGCTTCTTTGGGCATTAAGCTTCCAGCACTCCCAAGCGGACTTGCCGGATATACAGGTAAGCCTGTTGTGGTGGTGACTGAAAAAGGGACAAGCAGTTCTACTTCCGTTGAACTTGCCTGGAACAAGACAACGACTGTTAAACAGCTGAAAAGCAATGCTGCTTACACGTTCTCTACTCCCGTTATCAACTATAATGGCTTTCAGTGGACGCCTACATTTAACCCTGTATCGGTTTTTGCAAAGGCAACTTCCTTACCTTTAACGACTTTGACATATCAGGGTGTAAAAGCTCCTGAAAATAACGTGACTGTGAATGTGGCAGGTGCTCCTGCTTCGCTCACCTCATTGAACGTGACTTTGAAGCCTGCTAGTGGTGCTTCCATTAATGTGCCGGTTGCATTGTCAAATGGCAGCGGCTCAAAATCAGTAACATTGCCAGATGGGGTCGTCTACACCGTGTCTGCGGATGCTGTTTCTGGATATTCCTTAAATTTTTCTCCTCAACCGTTGACGTCAAAAACCAATGCTGTTGAAACAGTCACATTGAATGCTGTTCAAAGTGGAACTCCGGTTGCCATTAACGGGCAATTGAAGGTAATTGGAACCCAGCTTTGCAATGAACAAGGCCAGCCTATTCAGTTAAAAGGGATGAGTTCGCATGGTTTGCAGTGGTATAAGGGATGTATAAACACAGCCTCTATGAATGCTGTTGCCAATGACTTCAAGGCTGATATCTTCCGTCTTTCTCTTTATGTGCAAGAAGGCGGTTATGAAACTAATCCTGCCGGGTTCACCCAGACGATGAATGATTTGATCAAGCTTGTTTCAGATCACGGCATGTATGTCATTGTGGACTGGCACATTCTAACTCCGGGCGATCCTAATTACAATTTTGATCGAGCTAAAAAGTTCTTCACGGATGTGGCAACAGCCAATAAAGGAAGAAATAATTTGATTTACGAAATTTGCAATGAGCCAAACGGCGTGAATTGGAGCGATATCAAGAGCTATGCGGATCGTTTGATCCCGATTATTCGTGCCATTGATCCTACAACAGTGATCATGGTAGGAACTCCAGGTTGGAGCTCTCTTGGAATGTCTGAAGGAAATGGTCCTCAGGAAATTATTAACAATCCTGTTAATTTTTCTAATGTGATGTACGCGTTTCATTTTTACGCGGCATCCCATCGCGATGCGTATTTGAATGCTTTAGATATAGCAACAAATTCCATTCCGGTTTTTGTATCTGAATTTGGCATGCAGACCTATGATGGCGATGGCGCAAATGATTTTGCGATGACCGATCGCTACATGGAGCTCATGGCAGCTAAAAAAATTAGCTGGACGAACTGGAATTTTTCCGATGATTTTCGCTCCGGACCGATTTGGAAAGTAGGCACTTGTCCAAATGGCCCTTGGACCGATGCAAACCTTAAACAGTCAGGTGTTTACATAAAACAAAAAATTCAAGAGTAATACTAATTTGAAATCCCCTCGTTAAATTAACGAGGGGATTTCATTCTTGTACGAAATAGTCAATTGAGCTTATTATATTATCCCTTTGTTTAAAGGAATTGATTAGGAATGCAAGATGGAAAGTAATTGGGTAGGGATTTATCGGGGATCTTTTGATCCACCGCATAATGGGCATTTAGAAGCTGTAACTTGTGCATTACAGAATGGGATTAGCCCGATTACGATTATCTATCAAGATCCTAATCCTCATAAACCTTTTCGTAGTCACAACGATGTAAGAAGGAAATTTTTGATCACGATGTTTGCAAATATGCCAAACGTGATCATTTCAAATAAAACATATAAAGCAGTCATGACGGATTTGCTCACCGATAAACGAGTGAACAGAATTTATCAAATCATGGGTTCAGATCTTTTATCTTTACCTATTAGACCTATTAAAGATCCTGCAAATTTGGCTTATTTTATTCACGATAGAGGGGATCTTCCGTCACTTAAGGACATGCGATCCTGGAATGGGTTGCCGGTAAAAATTGCCTTTAGTGATCATGGAGCAAGTGATCCTTCTTCTACAAAAATCCGCAGTCTATTGCAGGAGCGGGAATTTGAAGAGGCTAAGAGTTACTTTCCGAGCGATGTATTTAATCAAGTCATCAGCGAATCTGTGTATGTGCCAACGGAAAATGAGTTTCCTTACCGGCATATGCTTCAGCTAGTTAAAAAAAGTTTAGAAAAGCAAATTTCACAGCAGAAGCTTGTTTCCCCTGATCATTATCCGCTCACATTCCAATTAGGAAAAGATATAGGGATCAGCGGTTTATCGGGGGATTTAGTATGTTTTATATCCGATCAACATCAAATGCGTTTTGTTGTAAAGATTTTCCTCGGGCAATTCTATTTAGAAAATTATGAGAGTGAAATTTTAGGCTATCGGATCCTTTCTGATCTGAATTTAAAGTACGTGAAAGTCCCTAAGTTATTTATCCAGGAAGCACAAAAGGATTTTGCATTTATTGGCATGGATTTTTGTGCCGGGAAATCATTAGCCGAGCTTATGGAACACTCACCTGAAGCTGTTAAATTATGTGCTAAAGCAAATTTGGAATTAAACACAGCAAGAAGAGTTCAAGGCGATGTTCTGCCGGAGCAGATTGCACATTTTGAAAAGATACTTCCACAAGTTGCGCCTAAACTTCAGGTTGATATCTTACCGAAAATAAGCGAGCATTGGACCAATCTTCATACTGCTTTTATTAATAATCCAGGTAAGCGTAGCTTCACACACGGTGACCCGAATCAAACCAATTGCTTTGTGGATGTGGAAAAGCAGCAAGTTACCTATATCGATCTTAGTCTATTTAGCCGGTCTGTCTGCAATCAGGAAACACCTTGCGGATTTGCGATCAATGAACTTCAAGAGAATTTGCTCACTATCAAGATTGCTGCAAAAAAACTGGGTATTTCAAATGAAAAAACAAAAGAAATACAAAATACGTTTGAATCGGCCTACAGGGAGGATGCTCCTTCTGATCTAACCACAAAAGAGGCAGAGCAATATTTTACCGCGTACTGGACCCTACGAGTCATAGATAATATTTTGGATCGGCATCCCGAAATGAATCTGAAATATCAGGAACAGGTGAACGATCTGATTTCCAATTTTTTAAAACCATTAAATGAAAGTTAATATGTATAATTTTGCGATAATATTTGTTCTCTTTTCGGCGTCAATTTTGCATGCTGAAATTCCTTACTCATTTGACACTTTGCTTGATCACAAGCCGGCTGTTCAAGGTTTTAGTTATTCTTCATTTGATAAATCCATGGAATGTAACCGTGATGCAACACCGGAGGAATTCTTCAGTGATAAGGATGTTCAATCCGTTAAGCAAAATTTTATCCAGTTTTGCCGCAACTTTGAAGTATTGCCAAAGCAAAATTACCATGCAATTCCTGTGAAACATTCGATTCCGATGATTGTTCATTTGATCTGGCTTGGTTCAGAGGTGCCGGCGAAAGTGGCATCTGCATTTGCTTCATGGAAAACCCATCATCCGCA
>CAZOAX010000196.1:0-4792 GCA_964577735.1 uncultured bacterium | reverse complement strand
AACTCTGGAATGCAGTTAAGGCTGAAAATACAAAATGGGCGGAATTAGAAGAAATCATCACCTCCATCGGCATTAAAAATCCCAACTCTTGTTATATGCTACTTGAAGAAGAAGATATCCCAAGTGATTTAAGGATCAAGCTTTTAAAAATCCTGATCAAAGGCTCCTGCTTTAGTCTTCAGACCTCGGTCAAAACAATTAAAGAATTCCTCCGAGAAAATGCGATCGATGACATAAAACCGTTTGTCATTCAAACCCTTGAACGTCTTCCACCAAAAGAGGCCTATCGTCTTTGGAAAAAAGTGGCACGATTTCTTCCGTGGCATCCTATTTTTGATCGTTTAATTGTACAAAATGGCCTGATTTCAGAGGACGATAAAGCCTGGTTTTTGAATTCCAACCCCTCAAAACAGCGAATAGAAGCACTCTATTCAAGCTCAAAAGATATCGACATCCTTTTCCAATGGATCATCTTAAGAGAAGCCATTTCCACATTTGAAGAACATCAGGAAACCCTTCAAGCAAGACCCGAATTATACATTGCTTTTATCAAACAGCATCGCCTTGATTCATTGATCAGGAAATGGGTGGGCGCTGTTCCCTACGCTGAAAGAGTACAAAAGGCTCTTTTATTCTTTCCTGATTACAAACCCTCTGATCATGCGTTTTTAACCTTTATCTGTTCTCTTCCTGGTATCAAAGAGAAGGAACTGATCGAAGCGCTCTACTCAAAAGGACATTCCCTTTTTATAGATCGTTATGCAGCTGATCTGCTAGTTTTTTTGAATTTTGATTTTTCAGATGAAATCAAAAAAGAAATTCTAAAAACATTGGCCACCAAGCACTTTGAGACTAAAGAATTAGCTAACTTGCAACGCTTCATGAGAGCAAATCCGCCACTTTCGCTAGAATGGATTTCCTCGATCTTAGATGCCAAAAATACAAAACTGCTATCAACAGCTTTGAACCTGCTTATTCATCTGAAAGGATCGAAACATTTTTCTGATCCACTTTGGATCCAGATACTCAAGCACCCTATCAATTCCTTAGAACTTATCCCATTTTACAAGAACCGCGCTTGGGTCAAATCCATATATGGTTCCAATGCAGAAACAGAAACAAAAAAATGGGCTAAAACACTCTTAGCTACAGGTAAATTAAACAAAACCGATAAAGTCGTTGTTCAAAATATTCTATCTCGGACAAAGCAAATCTATACGCCTCTTATGAGGCTAAAATATTTTCTTGAATCCATGCAAAAAGAGAAACTGGAAACAGCCGAAAGCGTAAAAACCACTTTTCAACAAATGCTGAAAGAGCTCGCATCATCCGTTCAAAGTGAACATCCAGAACAGGCCTATCATCTCGTTCAACTGTTTCAATTACTTAAATTAGGTTTAGAAACTAAATTGCATTTTGATGATGCATTTCCTCTTCTAGAGCAACTTTTTAAGTTCATACCATTCGTTATTGACAGCGCGACGACAATCGATCCTCTATTACATTTATTACAAACCTTTCCTCTGGTTGATTGGGGATCCAAGGAGCTCCATGAAAAATGCTATGCCAATATCCCAGTACTTTATTCGAAATGGATGGATGTTCAAGAATCAAACGGCATATCAATTAATATCTCTTGGAATGCTTTACCGTACGAGCTTCTACAGGACATTCTGGCCTGCTCGCAAAGATTCCAATTGCTGACGGAACAATATATTGAAAGAAACCTATCGAAAGATGAATTTCAAACAGAAATTTTTGAACTCATGAAAGCAGTGAACCCAATATTTAAATCTAAAGACCCTTTCTATCATTCAGACCCTTCTATCATTTGCATCAATAACCTTTCTCATCTTCTGAAAGTTTCAAGTAAACGAGTATGCGCATATGAGGCCTTTCATTTTCTGCTCAACCAATGGAAATGCCAGCTAACTGACACTTCACGGGTCGATAACCAATTACAATATCTGGAAAGCCGACGTGCAGTAGAAGATGTCTTTATTTCAGAATTCAACGATTTTAATTTAAGCAAAAAACTTTATTCCGTTTGCCTGGATACCATTTTACTCCGCATAAAAACTTTTACTAACCCCGTAAAAACATTAAACCTTCAAGATCCATTTCTAGATGCTTTACATCTAGACTTACTACACCCTATAGACAAAATAAATTTAGTAGACTTGTGGGCAAAGAAGGTCGAACAGTCCACATCTCCTACAAAGCTTTATTATGCAAAAATGGGACGAAGCTTTTCTGATTGGGTGAGCAAAAACTTAAGAGAACAAGATACTGTCCATTTTTTAGAAAATCAAATTACCCTATTAAAAAAAATCCAATGCTCAAGCCAAGAAAAAGCTAAAGAAAGCATGGCGATCTGTCAAATGGCTGCTGTATATCTCCCTAAAAATAAAGCCGATCAGATTGAGAAACAAGTAGAAAAGACTTTGAACATAAGAATAACCAAGCAACCATCTCTTAAAGATTATATAGAATCTCTTTGTGGAACAAAAGTATCAGGTGACAACCTTTTAATTCCCTATTCAAATATCGCAACCAATTACGCATTATCCATTATCAAAAACGATGTTCCTCAGTATCACAATTTTAAGATTGCGCTTAATCTTGTCAAAAAAGGGATCGAAACTGAAATCCCTCCCTCTACCTGCTTTCTGATTTTAGGTATAATGGAAGAGAAGGCCCCTTTGTTCCTTTTCGAAGATGGCAATAAGGTGATCTTTGATCCATATCTTGATTTTCTCCAATCCTTGTGTCTTGTCGATAGAGGATCTGAAGAAAAAAATCAATTAATGCACAAGCATAAAGAGGAAGTCTTGCTCAGCTGGATCAAACGTTTGGAATTATCTGAAAAACCCCATATCGTTTCCTACGCTAAGGATATTCAAGTTATATACACCCCTGCTTATGAAAAACTAGGCGTCTTTCGGATGTATATAGATAGGTTTAAGCAAACCATAGAGCAATTTATCACAAATGTGACCAATGAAAAAGACTTCAAGGGTGATATGAGCATACGCGTCGCATTAGCTGTTAAAAACTTCCCTGTCAGATCCCTTTCAAAATATAATGACCCTTGTATTACAGCTACTGCAGAACTTGCTCATCATCTCCAGGACAGAGAAAAAAGAGATCGCTGTCATACAGCAATCGTTCATATGCTTAGTGAATGGGAAAAAAAGATAGCAGAGCCTCCATCCCATATCCAGGAAGTTCAAAGATATTTTAATTTTAGAAGCTATACTGACAACTTTCTCTATACTCAATTGGGCCTACTTGGAATGCATCAAATTTCACATAGCGAGTTTCAAACCCGGGTCACTATGCACTTATTTAATTTGTACAACTCCTACATACCTGACAACATTCATCGTATGGATCCGGTTTTTGATGCTTTGAATATGATGTCTCTACCCGGAATGGATAGACTCGAATTTTTAAAACAATGGCAACAAATCTTAAAGGGATCAATAGAACCGGCGGCCAATTATCATGCGAAATTCGTTGCAAATTATATAGAAAATGAATCAAAACAACTTAAATGAGCTTTATACCGATCGTATTCCAAAATTTGGTTTTGGCTTCAACTTTATCCCTGTCTGTATCGCCCCCTATTAAAAATAGGGAACTGCTTCGACGTCGGCTTAGCCTGAAAAAATACAGGGCAAATTCTTTACCAAATTCCAAATTTTGAAACACGATCGGTATAAACCACTTGAATTAACTGATCGACTGCTGATAGAAAGTGCACTCAAGCAAAATCCCCTCCCCCTTTCTGATTACACTTTTACCAATTTATGGATGTGGAATCACAAGCGTTCATACAAGATCCTTCACCTGGATGGCTTCATTTGCCTTAAATTTGAACAAGATAGCAACGAGGTTCATCTCTATCCGATTGGGGAAGGCTCCCGAAATGCCATTATCTCAAAGCTCGGTAGACATTTAACCATGCGGGCCATTCCAGAGAATGCCGGTTTGAACTATTCCTTGACTGAGGAGTTTGGACGAGCTGATTACATATACCTCTACCAAGATCTTCTTGAACTTTCTGGCAATCGGTATCAAGCTAAAAGAAACCTGATCCACCAATTTACAGATACACATGACTTTGAATACAAAGAAATTACGCCCGATTGTATCCCCCAAATTAAAGAAATGGAACAAAGTTGGTTTGAGCAGCACCCGGAAGCTGAACTTGAACACCGTGCTGTTATGACCCTGCTTAATGACTTTTCTCATTTGAATGCCGTCGGAGGAGCCATACTTGTAGACAACAAAGTGATCGCCTACTCATTTGCTGAATACCTGACACCTGACATGATTGTCATCCATGTGGAAAAAGCTCTGACAGAATACAAAGGCGCCTACCAGATCATGAACCAGCAGCTTCTCAAGCACCTTGCCCCCGTCCGCTTCGTCAATCGGGAAGAGGACTTAGGCCTTCCCAACCTAAGGAAGATCAAAACCTCCTACCACCCCATCCGCCTCGAAAAAAAGTATGTATTAAATCTCGAATAATATCGTTCCCTTTCCCGTACGCGTTCCCGTTCCCGACTTTCTTCTTAAATTCTTTCGGGTATGGGAACGCGTACGGGAACGGGAACGTTACTTTTTGAGCTTTACTGCTTCTTAGCAGCGGCAGCTTCCTTGGTCCAAAGCATAATGCCCCAGATGCACATCCCAAGATACACGGCAAATAAAAAGGCTTGGGAATAAGCGCCAATGTAGATATCAAAAATAATCCAGCCCACATTTCCAATGGCCCAAAGCCACT
>CAZOAX010000195.1:4241-4812 GCA_964577735.1 uncultured bacterium | reverse complement strand
ATGTTCAGGATAAAATGGTTGGCAAGATATATCCGGACAATCGTTATATCTGCATGGACTATTATTTAAAGGAATCGATCAATGCAAAGTATGAGTCTGAACATCGTTGGGTAAACACTGAGAGTGGGGAGCGTCAATTTGTAGAATTTGAGACAGATAATGCAAGTCGTGAGATCGGAAGAATAAAAACGATCTATGCCCCTTTGGGTGCGGATGCAACACCCGTTCAAAAATACCGGTTTCATTATTTTTTAACTAATGGTGGTATAGGCTGTACAGGTGTCTATGATGCCCGCAACCGTAAGACAGATTATACTTATAACAACAGAAATCGATTAACAAGCGTTGTTAAGTTCTATGCAAGCGGCGAAGCCTATACGATTGAAAATCTTAAATGGGGGCCGCAGGACACTCATAAAGAAATTGAGCTGAGTACAAGAACTTTTCGTCTTTTCAATAGCCCTTATACAACGTTCTCCAAAGTCTATAACTATGATATTTCCGGGAATGTGATCCATGAATTCTTTGCCGGAAATCTAACAGGCAAAAGTGAAACGAATACCCTAATAGT
>CAZOAX010000195.1:0-4231 GCA_964577735.1 uncultured bacterium | reverse complement strand
TAGTCGATGAAAATGGGATCATGCTACCTGGTACGGCTGATTGCCTTGTCAAAGCGCATGAGTACACGCAAGATCAATACCATCTTTTAACTAAGACCACTGTTGGTACAAGATCTACCCGGACTGTTTACTATCCTCATACCAATTTAGTTGCAGCTACTTATCAGTCTGATCATGGCAAGACCTATCTCAGGCATTTCTATTATTATAATGACACGGGGATGGTGATCCAGCATCTGATCGATGACGGATCAAGCGATGACATGAATGACTTAAATGGTGTCACTGAGCGTAAAATTGAAAGGATTGAAAGATCCTATGACTATCCCGTTGGATTGCCTTTGAGTGTGACTGAGCATTGTCTGGATCTTAAGACAGGTCAAGAGCATCTTCTTGGCAAGAAAGCGAATACTTACGACAAGTCAGGCCGCCTACTTCAGGAAGATATTTACGGTAATGATGAAAAGCTCGCCTATAGCAATGCTTGGGAGTATGACGCTCACGGGAATGTGACGAAAGAAGTGCGCGCTGATGGTGCCATCATAACAAGAAGTTATGACGCCAATGACAACATGATTTTGGAAACAGGGCCAAATCCGCTTCTCACAAAAAGTTTCACATACGATTTCATGAATCGGCTCATTCAAGTGGAAGAGCATCATCCCGATGGGCTTTTGACTAAGCATTTTCGATACGATGTTGCCGGCAACCTCCTTGCTAAAGTCGATACGATGGGGAATGAAACAAGAACGCATTACGACGATTTTAACCGCCCCACTATTGTCGAAGGTGGTGAAATTGCAAATGAGTATGGGAACCTATATCGTCCCGTTACGAGGTATGAGTACAATGAACTTAGCCATCCCACAAAGATCACAGCTCCAGACGGTTCAGTCACGGAGTTCGCATATACCCTCTATGGTAAACCGTGTAAAATCGCCTATCCCGATGGTTCCATCGAGCGATTTGAATATGATCTTGAAGGACGGTTGATCAAAGAAACGGCGAAAAATGGCAGCATCAAGCTTTATACCTATGATGCCGAAAACCGGATCATTAAAACAGTCCAACTAATGGCTTCAGGCGAAGAAGCTTATCAAACAACATCTCTCTATAGCACGTTTCATTTGCTTGAAGAGACGGATCCGGAAGGTCATGTTACTTACTACAGTTATGATTGTTGCGGTCGCCTCCTATCTCAAAGAAAAGGAGAGCTTGTTACAAGCTATGAATACGACACACTTAATCGATGCTGCAAGACAACGATCGGGGAGAGCGTCAAGTGTGTTGAACTCAATTGCATAGGGCAAGTCATTGAGGAAAGAACGGAGAACTTGCAAGGGGAAGTGCTTGCTCTTATTAGATACAGTTATGATGTAGAGGGGAATAAAGTCCGGATTGAGCAGGAGTCAGATGCTGGCCTTATTATTGCGTCTCAAAAGATTGATACGCATGGCGTTCCTCTTGAGTCAGTGGATCCCGAAGGAAATGTTACATGCACACGGCTCTATCTAGACTATATGAACTCTTTTGGTCAGCGAGTTGTTAAGATTGAGACGACAGATCCACTCGGACTCACAACTGTGATCATTAAAGACACCCAAGGGCATACAGCTGAGCAGATCAGGCTTAACGCTTATGGAGAAGAAATTCAAAAAACATCCTATCTCTATAATCCGTCCGGCAAGTGCATCCGTACCATTGAGAAAGTTTACCGAGGAGAAGAAACCGCACCTGATGTGATCAATGTTTGGGAATACAACTCACTAGATCAGCTCATCACTATGATTCAAGCCGTGGGCCAGCCCGAAGAAAAACGCGTTTCCTATACTTACAACACTCTCGGCCAATTAGAATCAACTCAGAAGCCGGATGGCGTTGCCTTGCAGTTTTTCTACGATGGTCTCGGCAGGCTTCTTGAAGAAAAAGCTGATAATGGCTCCATTCACCATCTTTACACTTATGACATCAGGTCCAATCCGATTCGCGTAGATAACCTTGTGAACGATACGGTCAGCACGCGCCAGTATGATGAGCATAATCGGATCACACTTGAGAAACTGGCTAGTGGCATTGAGATGCAAATTGCCTATAATCCAGATGGAGGACTTAAAAAAGTCACTCTGCCGGACAATAGCTCAATCGATTATGTCTACAACGGTCCTTTGCTAAAATCTGTGAAACGCAATGGCTATCAGCACACTTATGATACCTACGACCAAACCGGACACCCTCTAGAATCTTCCTTGATCCATAATCTCGGAAAGATCACTGCGCGTTATACTTTAAAAGGCCAACCTAAAGAGCAGAAATCCATCTATTATTCAGAAAGTCTGACCTATGACGCCATGAATAATATAACTTCCAAGAGCTTTCAGGATACTTTTGTAGAGAAAACCAACAACTATTCTTATGACGCGCTCCATCAAATGCAATCGGAGTCCGGGCATTTCAACCATCAGTATACAAACGACTCGCTCTACAATCGCAGTTCCAAAGATGGCCAAAAATACACCCTTAACAGCTTAAATTGCATCCTCTGCGATGGCGATGCCGATTATTCTTACGACGCCTGTGGCAATATTACAGGCTATACCAAGAACAATAAGGCCTATTCCTTCACCTACGATGCCCTGGACCGCCTGACCACCCTAAAAATAGACGATACTACCTACAACTATACTTACGATGAGCATAACCGCTGCATCACAAGGCAAGTCAATGCAGGACCACTCGAGAAAATCCTCTTCGTCGGCCAATGCGACATCGGAACCGCCGATCAAAACAATCAAATCAAAAACCTGCGCATCATCGGAAGAGGCAAAGGCGCTGAAATCGGCGCCGCCGTCGCCATCGAGCTCAATAATGAAGTGTTCGCCCCCATCCATGATCACCAAGGCAACCTCATCGCCCTGATCGACGCCCAAGGCCAAACCCGCGAATCCTACCGCTACAGTGCTTTCGGTGAAGAAGAGATCTACGGACCCTCAGGTAGTCTAATCACAGATTCTGCCCTCAACAACCCTTGGCGTTTCTCCTCCAAGCGCAAAGAGGCCGACTTCAACCTCTTCGGCCGTCGCTTTTACATCCCCGAGCTCGGCCGCTGGCTCACCCCCGACCCCGCCGGCCACGAAGCCGGCCCCAACCTTTACGCCTACGTCAGCAACAGCCCCCTCTCCCACTTCGACCAATTCGGCTTCCTCGAAGAAGAGGAACGGGGTGGCTTCAGCTTCAGATCCTTCTGCAACTCCGTACGCGACTTCGTAAGAGACTGCGGCGACTACATCTCACGCGGCTTTGAAAGTGTGAGAGAAACCGCTTCATCCGCGGGAGATAGTATGATAGAAATCAGCGCTGAAATTATTCCTTATGCTCATGTTAAAGAATTATGCCGAGCTGCTAGACATTATATGAGCCATGAAACCTTGGATGGGTTCGAATTTTCCGATGAAATTAAGCGATCGTCATATACCACTCTAAATCTTGAATCCCATCCAAGTGGAGTGTTTGAACAAGTTAATTTTAATGGAATTCACAATACACTTGATGAAGCAATAGCAATGGCACTTGAAGGGTCTTTACTACTAGATAATTGTAACTCTCACATTTGTTACTTGGGCACTACTAATGGATTAGTTGATGTAGGTAAGTGTATAATTAATAAACTGGGTGTTGATACGCCTTCTGTTTATTGGGCAGTGCACACGATACGATCAGCTATTGAAAGGGTAGGGGGTGTAGGAATAGGAATTGTGAGAATAGAGGCTCACAGTCGGGGAGGCCTTGTGCTCGATCTAGCCCTGCAACACCTTACCGCTGAAGAAAAAGCGATGCTTTGCGTAAGCACCTATGGTTCTGCTACCCTAATAAAGCCTAAGGGACTAAAATCTTGTGTTAACTATGTGAGTAAACATGACGCCATTCCATGGTCCGATCCAGCAAGCATGATTGATGCTATACTAGGCCTTAGACCCGATGTCGTATTTCTAGAACCCATTGAAGAAGGATGGTTTGAACATGGAATTAAATGCAAAACCTATAGTGAGGCTCGGAAATATGATGCAAAGAACTTTAAGCAAAAATATGTGGATTAAAATATGTTCAACAGCTTTTATTGCACTCACACAAATTTCATGGATTGGCATGTCAGATGGTGAAGCGGCTTTGGCCAATTTTACAAAGAAATTTAATAAAGAGAAACCAAATCTTTTTAAGAAAACTTTGGACTTAC
>CAZOAX010000194.1:3298-4818 GCA_964577735.1 uncultured bacterium | reverse complement strand
TAATAACACCTTGACTACCTGGGCCTTCAATCTAGCGGGTAGCTTCCCACCCTCGACATGATACGCCCTCAAGCTCTTCGGCTTTGAAGAAACCCCAATATCGGCCTTTTTAGCCTTTTTCTCCTCAATTTTAACTTCATGCTCGGGTAAAGCCAAAATAGTGGCGCTATGGTGATGTAATGCGGGAATAACCTCATCCCAGATCTCATCTTCTACAATGATAAATGTAATCGCCTGGGCATTTTTAATCCCAAGCACAGGGCTTGCCTTCAATAACGTCGACTGAATATCCAAATGTTCACTTCGTTTGATCGGAACATACACATTACCAATCACTTGCACTTTTTTGCTCAAGCCAAAAGGGGACAGGTCATACTCAGCGATATGCGACTCATGCCTTGCTGCCTTGGAAAGATGCCGGGTTAAATCCCGCTTCAAATGATCCAGCTCATGCACATGGCGGATTTCCACTAAATTAATCGTCGGGTAAGTTTCCCAAAGATCAATCGGCTTCACAACCATCTCAATGTTAATGTGATAGGCGGCCATCTGTTCCACTTTTTCATTATGCAACCCTTTGGCCACATGATGCGCTTTTGCCGTATGCTCAAGATGCGGGGCCTGCACCTTCACGGGAAGGCTCTTCTTCTTAGCTACCTTTTCACTCTGTAAATGCACTTTTGGCTGAACACTTGAAGCAGAATCAATCCGTTTATCCATGACTTACTCCCGATCTTTTCGTATTGAATTTTTAACAGAAGTCTTCACGCGCATAGTCGAAGGTTTCACACCTGGATTCTTCTGCGCCGGATTTTGCAAAATTGTAACCGAATCTTCCTCAGCTGACGTTTTTAACCGTTCCTCTTTCTTAATCGCCTCTTTCTTCCGATCCCATGCCAGCTCATCTTTCTCATCTCTAGCCTTCTTCGCCGCCGCTTCCTCATCGCTCCGCTTATCCTGTTCCCCTTTCCTGATGGCAAAAGCCATGCTTCTCTTCACCTCAACCGTCTCAATTCGCCCATCCCGCAAGCTCCTCTTCGGTTGCAAGTGACGCGCAAGCAACCCCTCATCGACAATCTTCCGATCATCTTTCTTCTCCTTCAGCTCAGGAGAATTAGCATTCGCCATCTGGCTAAGATGACTTTGGTAGACTTTTTCCAATTTCTCGGCCTGATCCTGCCTCATGTGCGCAATCTCGTACTGCACCATCCTGCCATCGACCATAAGCGAAACAATGTCCCCGGGCTTAAACCGCTCGTTTGGAATAATAAAGTAGCGGTCCCCAATTTCGATACCCTTCATGACCACATTGGCTTCGTCCTCGGGAGTCATCTCCTGCGCACTCTTCTTCACAAAAGTTCCATCCTTTTGCTGAATGGTCATTCGTAACCGTTCAAGTGCCTCTCCATGATTCGCAACAACCCGATCCAATGAACCCAGTTGCTTCATAATAAGCCGTTCCTTGGCTCCCATCTCTTCGTTCACGTTCTGATAGATTTCTTTTTCGGCTAGAACTGCTT
>CAZOAX010000194.1:0-3288 GCA_964577735.1 uncultured bacterium | reverse complement strand
CTTGATAATCCGCCCCTTCTGCACTTTCAAATTGCTCTGCAGCTTCCTCTTCCTGTGTAGTTATATTCTCTTCTGATACAAACACAATTGTTTCGGAGTCGTTGTTATCGCCTACAATGTCATCATCTGAAAAAGATAGAAAGTCCTGCAGGAAGCTAAGATCCTCGTTTTCATCGGGAGGCCCTTGACTTATCTCGTGCTCGTCAAGAGAAGGAGCATCCTCAATAGAGGCAAGGGCTTTTAAAGACTCCTCTCCAACGGATTTGATTGTTTTATTTTTAAGATCTTTTGGGGATTGCAGTTTAGCCGGAGATATTCTAACTTCATTAGTTGTACGAGCCGAGATGGGACTAAAATCGTTCATATAGTCACCGATTTAAATTAAGGCTAGTACTCATTATAATTTTAAAATATAATTTTGTCAAATTAACACTGCTGTTGTCGGTTGCATAATTGATAAAGTTAAAAACAAATTAGTTGAAAACAAATTAGAAAGTTGCGAAAATAAAATCAAAAACAATCATAGGATTTATTATGTCAGGCAAAATCTCAAGTCGAGGCCCAACACAATCTCAAATGGCAAATCTCGAGAAACATTACAATGCATATACTGGGGCTCTTAGGGAAAAAGCTGATCTTCAGAAACAACTGAAAGAAACGCGAGAAGTGGCGCAAAATGCTAGAGAAAAAACAATTGAATTACATCAAGCGCATGCAGAAAATCTAGTAAAAATGGATAATGAAAGATTTAAAATAGCACAAGCTCAGGAATCAAAAGCAGAAGCATTAGCAAAACTGGAAGTTATAGCCGAAGAAAAATTAAAAATTAAAGAGGTAAGAGACGGCATTAGAGCCAGCAATGCCACTGTAATTGCGAACGCTATTGCTGCATTAAAGAAAACAGAAGAAGGATTACCAAAAATTAAGGGGAGTGCTGATCTTCTCAAACAAACAACAGCTCTTATTGCCCGAGCTGAAATTTGCAAAGAGGCTAATGAGAACGGTTTAACTGTGAAAGGCAAAGAAGGTAAAGATGTAACGGCAACAGTAGCTCTTAAAGAATTACAGGATGACTCGAAAAAACTAATTCTTGATATTCAGGCCCTTGCTAAAGCTAACGCAGCAGCTAAAAAGTAAGACCTCATCTAGAACATGCCAGCCTGGCATGTTCTTTCTGTTTTGAAAACAAGTGCCTCATATTTTATCCAAGAGAATGGGGGCGTTCTCAAAACCATCTTTTATCCGTTTAATCCAAATATCCTCATCACCTCTATATCGTAAATAGATAAACTCTGGCATGTCTTTGAATATTTCAGTCCAGGAAAAGAGATTAAAACGGTTCAATTCAAATTCAGAATCGATGGTGAGAGTAAGTGAAAAAGGGATCTTAGCATCTATGAGTGAATTGATATTGTGTTGCCAAACAGGAACCCAGTTAGAATGCAAGACTCTATTGCTCAATACGTCTGTGCCCATGGATATTCCTTTAAAAGCTATATTGCTTTGACTAAGTTCTTTTAATTTATCGATCCATTTATCAAGTTCAATAAAGCCGCCAGTTGCTATTCTAAAAGGGATAATGGTCGTTGATAATTCTATCAGGATTTTTAAAATTTCCGGATGCTCAAATGGTTCACCACCTGAGAGGATAGCTAGTTTTTCTGATTGATTTACCAGGCTTACTATGCTCTCAGTAGGTAAAAATAACTTATCGAGCAGTGGATTAGAAAATGGACAATGTGTGCATCCTCCCGAGCATTGAGTGGTTGTCATTATAGTGTTAGCAGACATTTGCAAGCTGTATTTTCGAGTGTCTAATTTCTACAACAATGCGGCTTTGGCTTATTTCCTCTATCATAGCATCTAAAATAGTACGATTTTCCATTGATAAGTTGGCATCCCACTCATCTAGCAATAGAATCTTACTATCCAGTTCTTTCAAGTATTTGAACGTTTCTAATGCAAGTTCTCCCGAAGATAGATTAACTTGCGTATCGTGTAAAAATAATTGATGCTGTGCCGGTAGATAGAATGCGGTCAGTCCGTACTTGTTTTTCAAATTTAGCAATAAGCTTGATTTGCCTGAGCCATTTTGACCGGTTATCGTAAAACGTCCTGCAGACGAGTTTGCTAAGCATTCTTCAATATTCACGACTCCTTGAGATCCCTTGGCTAAAATGTCCTCATAATCTATGTAACGTCCCAAATCTATAGACTCTGGGGGAGAAAGGCTTTTATTTGTGACAGCCAATTTTTCCTGAAGATTTTTCCAGTTTGCATAATAGGATTGAATAATCTGTATGTGCATGACTGTCTGAAGGCTCCTTGGCAGCATAACTAACATTGCTAGTGCAAAAGCGGTATTATTTTGATGGGACCAGATCAAATAAAGAACACTTCCTAAAACAAGTCCATTGGTTATAAGCGCAGCTATCGATACTGACCAATCGCGCCTATTGACGGACTTCACCGAAGCTGTTTCTGAATCAGAAAATAATGAAACAAATTTCATGTTCCAACGATCAAAAAATAATTGGTTACCTAAAATTATATTGTCCCAACTCCGGTTCAAATGACCGTTCAGCCGATTATCTGCAAGCATTTCATTTTTACTGCACTCCGCGATTCCAGTTTTGTTAAAATGAATGATGCTAAGGCCTAGAAGGCCGGCCATCAAAATAACAAGTCCTTGGATAGCATCAGTGACCAGAATGATTGAAATTGTGTTTAGAATGATATTCAAGCCTGTTGCCGTGAAGTCTCCAAAAAAATGCACCGCTGACTGTATTGCATCTTGACCACTTCGACACATCATATCGTGGCGTGCTTCCCTTGATTTTTCATTGCGCCAATGAGTAGGATGATTAAAATTAGCTTGGATATAGTGTTTAAGATATTCTTTTTGTGTTGCCTTACGGGCTTTTGTCATGCACCAGGCAACTCCATAATGTACTAATGTGCCAGGAAGCATAATGCATGCTAAAAGTAAAAAAGCAAGGCTCAGCTGAAAACCTTTTGCGGGAAACTCAGCTGTCAGAATTCCAAGAAAATACGTACCACTTGCCACAAGTGCTTGTTGAAGCAAAATTACAAGAAGAAGAGCCTTCATCCACTTGTTATTAAACAAGGTATAAATTGATATCATTAAATTGCCTTATTAAAACGTTTCAGAAGATCCAGATAACTCCAATCGATTCCTCTCGGTTTTTCCGGAGGTAAATAGAGTGTCGTCGCATAATCAATGCAGGTGACTTTATCAGTAAGGGCAGATATTGTTGTTTCTATCAC
>CAZOAX010000193.1:0-4865 GCA_964577735.1 uncultured bacterium | reverse complement strand
AACCAAAAGGCTATTTCACAAATAAAGCAGAATTTGATTGGGGATCTGATAAACGCCCAAACATAAAGAATGAAGACTTGATCATTTACGAAATGCATATTAGAGGGTTCACAGAAGACCCATCAAGCCAGGTAAAATCCCCTGGAACCTATCTTGGGCTTATTGAAAAAATAGACTACTTAAAGGGCCTTGGAATCAATGCTATAGAGATCCTCCCGGTCAATGAATTCAATCCACATGAATATCCAAATCCTGCAAGTCCATTTTTTGGCAAGATCATGCAGTACTGGGGATATTCAGCGGTCAGCTATTTCACCCCCATGAATCGCTATGCATCTGGCAATGAATACGATGCAGCTGTCAAGGAATTCAAACAAATGGTGAAAAAGCTGCATGAAGCTGGAATTGAAGTGATACTGGATATGGTCTTCAACCATACAGCTGAATTCGGTCAAGGAACATCTTTTGAAAAATTAGGAAAAGAAACCTACTACATTGTAGATGAGAAGGGGGAGCATACAAATTTTACAGGATGTGGTAACACGCTTAATTGCAATCAACCTGTAGTAATTGAACTCATTCTCGCCTCCCTTCGCTACCTTGTAACAGAGCTGCATGTCGATGGTTTCCGCTTTGATCTTGCTCCAATTTTTTATAGAGGGACTGATGGCGCCCCCCTTGCCCTGCCTCCTATTCTTGAATTCATCACCAAAGATCCTGTTCTGCAAAACATCAAACTGATAGCTGAACCTTGGGATGCATCAGGACTGCAAAAAAGCGGAAGCTTTAAAGAATTAAGCCGCTGGAGTGAATGGAACGCCTATTATCGGGATGCTATTCGAAAATTCATCATGGGCAATCCTGAAGCTAAAAAAGAGTTTGCTACAAGGATAGCAGGATCAGACGATCTATATTCAAAGGAATCCCCACAAAAAAGCATTAACTTCGTGACCTGCCATGATGGGTTTTCCTTAAACGACCTTGTCTCCTATAACGGAAAGCATAACTTGGCCAACGGAGAAGAGAACCGAGATGGAACTGACAACAATTTAAGCTGGAACTGTGGTGCTGAAGGCGATACAGAAGACCAAGGCATCATCGACCTTCGTTTGCGCCAGATGCGCAATTTTCATCTTGCTTTGATGATCTCCCAAGGTATCCCCATGATCCAGATGGGAGATGAATATGGTCATACCAAGCAAGGCAACAACAACACTTGGTGCCAGGATAATGCTTTAAACTGGTTTCAGTGGCAAAAACTTGCTGAAAAAGAAGAATTTCATCGTTTTTACCGCGGTCTTATCCATTTCCGGAACGAGAACCCCTTTTTAAAGCAAACCGGATTTTTATCTCCTGAAGTTCTTGAATGGCATGGGAAAGTCCCCTCTGAACCAAATTTTGACTCCGATGAAGCTTTTCTTGCCTTTACATTGAAAGATCCACAGAATGGTCAGGAGCTCTATGCAGCTTTTAATGCACGAAATGAACCCGCCACTGTCCAGTTCCCTAAGTGTACTGAAGGTAAAATATGGGCATGGATCGCAAATTCTTCCACACCCTTGTCTAAAGATTATTATGAAAAAGAGAAAAAACTTGAAACTTGCTCAAGCGAGTCCTTTGAAATGCTCCCTTACTCAAGCCTTGCGCTATACTCGACGATAACTAAGCACTGAGCAGCTGTCGAAAGGAACTTTTGTAACATCGTAAGAGTAGACTGATGAGTCACTTGTGCAAAACCATTGATCGCCACTTTTCACATAGGCGACATAATGGCCCCCATTTAAACTTGTGCCTTGATGCTGGGAAACGCCGATAAGTTCATACTTAGCACCATTTTCATCAAGAGCTTCGGGCGCAAAGTACTTGCTTAGATCGACAGGCTCAGTAAAAGAGCCAACAGCCTTGCCACTTGCATCTTTATTGAAAGCCAATTTGTCCTGGATTTTTTTCTGATTGGCGCCGGTTCTATCTGCATAAAATCGATCGACCGCGATCTCTAAAAATTGTGGAGGCTTATCAAGCAACAGACGTTGATTGCTCCAGTCTTCAAACGCTAGATCGTCATTGTCATTTGGCTTCCAAACATCTGCTGCCACTCTTGCAGTCGTGCCATTTGGTCGTGTAATCTCTCCGCCAGCTATATTGATATAGTCTCTTTCGAGATTTTTAATCTCTGCTTTCAAGTTATTGGATTTCACAGCGTTTGCAGAGGTACTTGCAAGCTCTTGTCTTTTGGCTGCGAGGATTGTTTCCAGCTTTTGTTTTTGCACACTGTTTTGAACAGTATCAGAAAAATAACGATCAAGACCTTCGGTCAAACTTCTGGCATTCACCCCTTTTTCATCCCTGAGGTTAAATTTGATAATGGGATTTCTTTCTACTGCGGCATGATTGGATATATAGACCTCTCCATCAGCTGTAGCAGCTTCTTTAAAAGTAGTTGCATAAGACGCAAAGCCAAGCGTTTCATGCCATAAATTATGATAGAGGGCAGAATCCAGCTGTTGTCTGCGTTCGTGAAATGCCATATAAGGATCGTCTAACATGAAAACTGCTTTGTGATGATTCTTCAATGCTTCTGTCACTTGATTACTTGAGCCATAGGCTTTAGCCTGAAGCAAAAGAAGAAAGCTGAGTTTGAAGAGTACGCGATCATTGAATCTGGACGCATCCTGATTTAGGATCGCATTTAGTTCGAATTTGCGTACTTCAATTTGCTCCTTTATCCTTCTTATCTCAAGGGGTTGATCATTTGGAGCTTGGGCTAATTCATCTTCTAAACCTTGAATCTCTGCACGTAATTGCTCCGTATTCACATCATCGCCATCTTGAATCGGGGCCCATGTATGGAGGGCCCTTTTTTCAAAAGCTTTTAACGTTTCATTTGGCCGCATGGTGAGATCTTGTTTGACCAATTCCTTAAGTGCATCATCGTATTGCATACGGCTATTTTGAATGAGCTGCAAAGAGGAGTTCATGTAGCAGTTGGCACCAGTAATGTTGGCTTGCGGTTTTGGCTTATAGACACCGGCAGGTCTTGCTGTAGCTTTCGCTCTAGCTAAATCCTTTGCCATGTCGTTCAATCCTGCAGGCAGTTCATTTCGATATTTGTCGGGGGTCTCAGTAACCCTTGCTGGTGCAGTTGGTCTGCTTTCAGCTGCCGCTTTGACAGGTGCTTTTGGCCATAGGTCCAAAGGGTCGAACCTCTTAACAGGTGTCACTTCTGTGACAAAAGGGGCAAGCGAGGTCTCAAGTGTAGTGTCATCTGAGCTTTTCATTGCATTTTTAAACAATCGACAAAACCGTTCCCATAATTTTCCTAAAGAAAATGGCTTGACCTTTCTCTGCCGCTCTGCAGGTTTGGCCACATCCGGTGTCTTGTTCATCAACGGCGTTGCGACTTCTTTCACTGTGGCAGTTGGATTCTGCTGCTTATTTTGCACAAGCTTAACTGGATCCTCGGCAGGCGACACCACAGGTTTTGGAGAGACAGAGGTAGATTTAGGAACAGGTGTTGTCATAAAGTTCGCCTATTGCAATTATAATCATTAATTATACAGTTTATAATAATAATTTATCAAATTTATTAATTAACCGGCTTTATAATACGTTAATGTTGTGGCTCTATCAAAAGGGACATCTTTTGTTGCTACTGGCGTGATCGACATGTCATTGCATTCATACCACTGATAAGTGTTATCCTCGTTTTTCACTCTAGCATAAGAGTAGTAATGCCCATGTTTATGATCGCCTTTATGAATAGTAAGCCCAATAATTTTGTACTTAGCGGAAGTCTTTTCAGCAAAATAGGGACTCAAGTCCAATACACTTCGGTAGTGTTGTTTATCTTTGTTTTTATCATACTGCAATGGAGTTTGCCGACGCTCTCCATTTACATTGAGAGTGACCACTTTTGGAGGCTGCCCATGGATTTTTTTCTCGTCAGTTGCTTGACCTACAGGTATGATTACACCATCAACATTTAATTCAGTGTCAACCGGGCTTCTAAAAGTTTTCTCCAATCCCTCGATCAATGTGGACTTATCATCTATTGTCACGTCGATCACCCCCTCAATTACAGCATTATGACCGGCAATAACGGTTTTTCCTTCATGGTCATACGCCTTATAAAAGGAAGAATTCAATCCAAGTCCAAGCATTTCATGCCATAATTGCATATAGGTAGAAATTTCATGAGGTTCTCTTACATTATGTACACTTGGCATCCCATTAAAGTCAGGATGACGTCCAATAGCAAAACAGACACGATGATGAGCCTTCAAGGCAGCTTCAACATCCTTATCCTCGCCATAACGACAAGCTTGCATGTAAAGCAAAAAGCTCCATTTAAAAAGAATCCGATCATCTCTAAAAGCGATTCTTTGATTAAGATTGATCGCCTTATTTATGATAACCTCTTTTCTTGCCTCATCATCGCAAGCGTTATATTCTTTTTCGTAGAGATCTCTTTCTTGAATGCAACCAAGAAGTTCTGTGGCATTTTTTATTTTTTCATTCACGAAATGCAATTGGGTTTTCAACTCAACCGAGTCTGCAATCGTATTTTCACCTTTAATCTTATCTTCTAACTCTTGTTTTGAGGCTTGAAGCTGATCTAAATCTAACTCCTCCACTGGAATAGGTGCAAAACTTGCCAAGCGCAGTTCGAGTGCATCGTAAGAATCATTTTCATTCAAGGAAAGATCTTGAGAGATAAGATCTCTCAGAATTTGAGTGTTGATATAAGAATTGCCAAGCGATTGCAAAGATGAGTTCATCCAGCAAGTTTGAGCGAAATTTTTATGCATTCTTGGCACGGTGTTAGGAGTCTCAGTCAATCTGCCCTTCAGAACTTGAGCAAGTGC
>CAZOAX010000192.1:0-4901 GCA_964577735.1 uncultured bacterium | reverse complement strand
ATTGCTTCCTCGTTATGAATGGAAGGGAATTCCATGCAGTAGCGATTGTAGCCCACACTGGCAAGTTTGGGGATCGCGTTATTTACAAGCAGATCCCCGCTTGGGTCTTTATGATTTCCAAAGATTTTTAATTCAAATTAGTCGAATGTCGCGTGCAACTTCTTTTGTATTCACATTGGGAATAACAAGGTAATCACTATCCGTGTAGTGCTTGATGCCAATGGCATCCAAGGATTCAGTGATCGCGTCTGTTACTTGCTCGACGGGCAAAACCGCATCTGCGTAGTACTCAGGTCTTAAGATTGTTTTAAAATTAACTTTGAATAGGTCTGTCAAGAGTTGGGAGTGGGTGCTGTCCTTAAGCTCTATAATGGGCCGGCTTTTAGTCTTGGCTTCATTGAGGATTTTATCTCCGAGCCAATTAACTGCGTCCTCATTCGGTGTGTAGCTGACAAATTTTCTAATTTTCTCATATTCCAGATCCGTAAGGCTTTCCTTAGGGGAAGCGTTTGCATAGGGAAAGTGGCAGATGATGTCCTGCTCGCTTAATCCTTTTTTCTTTAATCTGGAAACTATTCCTTCATGATGGCCCGGTCCAAGCAAGGCAATTACACCGTTATTTTCTTTAAACATACGGAATAAGTGGTCGGACATGATGGTGTCGCGGGTAGGTAGGGATTTAAGAAATACTTCGCGGGGTGGATCTATATTGGTGGGATCTAGGTCGAGGATGGATTTCTCGTCGTCAATGAACTGGATGCAATAAAAATGCTTGCACGCAAGTTCGATAGTTTCTTTTTTTGCAGTTAAAGGACGGATGTAGATGCTATTACGAGCTGACGCATGGTTCTGTTGAAGGTTTTCAATGAGTTGCGTTGTCTTTTTCACAAATGCTTCAACCGACCAAGTTGAAGGTAATTCCATGCAGTAGCGGTTATAGCCCAATTTTGCAAGTTTAGGGATCGAGTTATTGCCGAGCGCATCGCCACTAGGATCGGTGTGATTTCCGATGATTAGGACTATAGGATATGACATAGGTTTTTCCTTTTTGGCTGAAGATTATAACAGATTGGCACGATTATTGCTAATTCTGTAGTCATCTGGCGTTGCCATGATTTGGAGGTTAAGATGATTAAGAAAGTAGTAAAAAAAACGGTTAAGGAAAAACCGGTGGCGAAGAAGCCCGTGGCGAAGAAAATCGTTGCTAAACCTGCTAAAAAGGTTGTAGCGAAAAAGCCTGTTGTTAAAAAAACGATCGTGAAAAAACCTGCAGCAAAGACGATCGTTAAAAAACCAGTAACAACAAAGAAAGTTGCAGTTAAAAGAACAGCTAAAGCACTTGTCGTTAAAAAAAGAGTGAGAACCGCTCACGGCAAGAAAGTAGCTAAAAAAGGATAAATGTTATTCTCTCCTAATGTATCAAAGCCCCCCTTCTTGCATGCGAGAGTGGGGGCTTTTTAGTAACCGGAGATTGTGTGCTACTTCTGTTGTATTCACGTTAGGGATGACAAAATACTTTTTATTTGTGTGATGTCGGATACCGAAAACATTCAGTTCCTGCCGAATGGTCTCATTGACTTGCTCAACAGGTAAAATAGCGTCAACGTGATAATCTGATCTTAGGATTGCCTTAAAGTTAACTTTGAAAAAGTCGATTAGAAACTTTGAATGGCAGCTGTTAAGGTACCGGATTTTAGATTGAACTTCTGAGAGGATTTTTTTTCCAAGAAGGGCGATCTCTGTATGTGTGGTGGCACATGTTATTTTTTCTTTTGGAAACGGCCACTTTTGAAGGACCATTTCAAGGAAATTACGAGACTCTGAGTTAGGATGTGACCTGTGAGCAAAGTGGCAAACCATATCTTGATCCGTAAGTCCTTTTTCTTTCAAGTTTTGAACAACTCCCTGGTAATGAGCGACTCCTAGCTCAACGATAACGCCTTTTTGATTGGCGTGCAGGCGGAAGAGATGATGGGAGAGGGTTTTATCTCGAGCTGGAATCGTTTTAATCAGTTGTTCAGGATCCTCATTTGCCATCCGATTTTGAAGATGAGATATTCTGTCATCGATGCAGACAATGGAAAATCCCCATTTTTTGGCTATTTGAAGGCCCTCATACCCTAATTTTTCTGCGGCACTGTGTTTAATTGATTTTGCCCAATTAGTTGGATCGCAATCAGGCGGAGAGGTTTTTTCTAGTTCACCAAAGCTACAATCATTTAAATTTTCTCGAAACTCGGTATTAGCGAGGTAAGATATGACATTGTTCATGACATAATCGATGTTGCGTATGTGCTCTGCCCGGTTTTTCAGGAACTCTTCTTCTGATAAATTATCGCTATTCTCTTGGCAAAATGTATCATATCCTTCAGCTGCAAGTTCAGGGAGTAAATCATTTGCAAGAATGTGGGGTGTTGAATCATGATGCTGATTGAAAATCATAACAATTGGAAAAGTCATAGTTTGCTCCTGATTTGAGTAAAAATATTAACTTAATTTCGAATTAGTAGACAATGGAATTGCATCTCGACTGTAAAGAGTTTTTTAGTTAAAAGTGGATAAAAGAAAGGATAGGTTTTTTTTGATAACTCTTAATGCGGCAGTTATTGTCCAGGCAAGGATGGGGGCCTCTCGTTTGCCTGGAAAACCTCTTTTAGAAGTTTTAGGTAAACCTCTTTTATTTTATCTCATTACACGTTTGAAGCGATGCGAAAAAGTGCATGAGATCATCATTGCAACAACCGATAAACCCCAAGACCAAGTGATTGCCGATTATGCAATGAGCCTAGGTGTTAAAGTCGTTCGAGGGGATGAAGAAAATGTCCTTGCCCGTTATGGGCTTGCGGCTGTTAATTGCGATTTAATTGTACGTGTAACAGCGGATTGTCCTTTGATGGATCCATCAGTTATCGACCAAATGATTGAGCGATTTCGGCCTGATTACTTTTCGAACACGTTAGTGCGGACGTTTCCTCGTGGGCTTGACGTGGAGATTTTTACCAAAAATGCCCTTGAAATTGCGTTTAAAGAAGCCAATAAGCCTTTTGAAAAAGAACATGTGACGCCGTATTTCTACCAGCATCCGGAGAAATTTCATTTAGGGAATTTTTTGTATGAAGAAGATGCGTCTAATCATCGTTGGACTGTCGATACAAAGGAAGACTTTGAGCTGATCAAGAGGATGATAGAAGCACTCTATCCAATAAAGCCTGATTTTAACTTAAGGGATATGTTAGATTTGATTAAAAAGCATCCCGAATGGGAAGATTTAAATCGGCACGTGGAACAAAAGAGCTTATGATCCAATTTGAAGTGGCCTTTCCGATCAAACAAGATGCAGAACTTGCTCTCAAATGGCGTAATGATCCTGTTACATTGGCCATGAGTTTTACTCATCGCGAAAAAGTTTCATTTGAAACGTTCTTTCCTCGCTATCTCAAGAGCTATTTCACGCTTCCTTCTTTACCTCCTTTATTTGCAACGGTGGATGGAGAGCGGATCGCTCTTTTAAGATTTGATCCAGCAGATCCCATCAAATTCTCACGATGCTCTTGTGAAATATCGATCGTGGTGGCTCCTGAAAAACGGAATCAAGGATGGGGAACAAAAGTGCTCTTAGCTTTAGAGCCCTTTTTAAAAAGGCAGGGCGTTTCCGGTGTTGGGGCACAGATTTTAGCGCCAAATATCGCTTCGCAAAAGACCTTTTTAAAGTCAGGCTATACGCTCCTAAAAGAAGGCGATGTCCTTTATTTAGAAAAACTATTCCAAACTAAAAAAGAACCGGTTTTCATTATTGCGGAAGCGGGATCCAATTGGTACGTCGAAGGGGATAGTAAAGGTCTTGAAAGAGGCCGTCAATTGATCGAGGCGGCAAAAATTGCCGGTGCAGATGCAGTTAAGTTCCAAACATTCCGCGCAAAAGACATCTATGTCCCAAATCCAGGCGGTGCGGATTATTTGGAAGGCCACGATATTAAGGATCTTTTTGAAGCGCTCGAGATGCCAGAGGAAATGATATTTCAAATGGCCGAGCACTGTAAAAAGTGCGGCATTGAATTTATGTCGAGTGTGTTTTCCCCCCGGGACTTTGCTCTGATCGATCCACTGGTTTCACGGCATAAAATCGCTTCTTATGAGATCAACTATCAGGAGTTGATCACTTTAGCCGCGCGTTCTAAAAAACCGACCATTCTATCTACCGGTGCATCCAACACAAACGATATTGACTGGGCAGTTTCTTTATTTCAGGAGAATGGAGGAGGAGATTTAACCCTTTTACAGTGCACAGCTAAGTATCCAGCTCTTCCCGGTACGATGAATTTAGACGTGATCCCTTGGTTAAAAGCGCGGTATCAGGTCAAATCTGGGCTATCAGACCATAGTTTGGATGCCTATCAAGCTCCACTTGCAGCAGTTGCGCTTGGTGCAACTTGTATTGAAAAACACTTTACTCTTTCGCGCAAATTATCAGGCCCTGATCACGGGTTTGCCCTTGAGCCAGAAGAGCTTAAGTCTATGGTTGCATCCATTAGAGCCGTTGAAGAAATGAAAGGAACACCGTATAAGAACATCCTTGAATCTGAAGAGGAGCTCTATTTATTTTGCCGGAGAGGCATTCAGGCATTGCATGATATTCGTCCGGGTGAGATTCTGAAGAATGGGAAGAATATAGCGGTTTTGCGCCCCGGAAAAAGATCGGTAGGACTTCATCCGAAGTACCTTTCAGAGGTAGATGGCAAAAAAACGGTCGATCTTATCAAACAGGGTGAAGGAATACAATTTTTACACATGGAGCAGAGATGATCAAAGGATTACTAATCGATTTGGATGGAACACTAGTCGATAGCGTTCCTGCATTATTTCAAGTTTATAAGAAATTTTTGGCCTATTATGGCAAAGAG
>CAZOAX010000191.1:3072-4979 GCA_964577735.1 uncultured bacterium | reverse complement strand
GATGTTAAAATTACGGAGGATGAAATCACGTGTTAAAGGCCCTCTGACCGCGCGGATATCCAGATTTTTCAATTTGTAGAGGGAAAGGTCCATCCTCTTTCCATTCATTCCGGTGCCCCAGACGACGTCGCCTTCATTGGCCAGTATTAAAATGGAGCCGATGGCCAGCATCTTATGGTTTTCCATCTCTTTTTTAGTGATGGCAGGCGTAACTGATCTGCCGACGATCCGTTCGACTAATTTGAGGGAGAGATAATCGCCGAAGTTTTCCCCTTTTTTGCGATGCCAGTAGCAAAGTGGAAGGCCATTTTCAGCAGGCAGGGGATAATGCGTTCCAAAGAGTGCGATCAGGAGGAGGAAAAGGGTGGTTCTCATAGTAGTTCTGTATACATCAAAACGGGAAAAATAACAAAAAAAATATTCTTTACGAGAGAAAATCTATTCGTTATGGTGGGTTTAAATATAAGCGAAGGGTAGTAAAATGAATTATACCACCTGTTTTTTATTTATATTACTATCCGGCCATTTGATGGCAGCTCCCATTGTGACCTCGGTAAGTCCCGCCAGTGGAGACATTGCCGGAGGAGATGTGATCACAATTACTGGAAGTGGGTTCACGGGGGCTACATCAGTAGACTTTGGTTTTAGGCCGGCTACGCTTTTTGTTGTATTGAATGATAGCACAATTTCAGCTACATCGCCTCTTGGAACGGCCGGAACTTACGACATCACTGTGACAGCTGCAGCTCAAACCTCACCCCTTTCCCGCGATGATTTTTACACTTATACACAAAGTTCCTGGACTGGGATCGTTTCTGCATCCCCTATGAATATGATCACCTTATTTGATACGGGAACTGATGCACTTTCCGGTTCGATCCCTTTGCCGGCAGATTCACTTGCGTCGATCATTACCCCCGATGGAACAAGAATTTATGCGGCCGATTCAACTGTTGCAAATGTGACTGTAATTGATGCTGCAACCAATACGATCATTGCCAATATTCCTACTCCTGTTGCCGGAACAGGGGCGTTTGATATCATCGTCAGCCCGGACGGAATGCTTCTTTATGTTTCAAATCTGATTTCAGGTTATGTAACAGTCAGAGATACTACAACCAACACGGTTGTGACAGATATACTGACAGCTCCTCAACTTGGGCCTTTGTCGATCACTCCGGATGGATCGACGGTTTATGTCAGCAGCTTTGGCTTAAGTTCTATTGTCGCAATCGATACGGCCACCAATACACCCATAACTACGATTCCGACAGGTATTACTCCCGGAATGATCGCGATTACACCGGATGGAACGACAGCTTACGTGTCTAATTTGGGAAGTGATACGATATCGATCGTGGATGTTGCAACCAACGCTGTGACAGGAACAATTGCCTTGCCTGCCGGTTCAGGTCCCTATGGCTCGTTTATTCTTCCGGATGGTTCGCTACTATATGCAGCCAATTTCACAAGTGCGACGATGAGCGTGATCGATATTTCCACTAATACTATCGTGACAACAATTCCTCTAACAGCTGGCTCTGAGCCTTTTTGGCTGGTAGCAACTCCTGATAGTCAGACAATTTATGTGATCAATCAGGCGACAGACGATATTACCCCGATCGATGTGGCAACAAATACAGTAGGAGCCTCATTTGGGGGGATGTCTGGAGATGTTCAAGATATTGTGATGTCTCCGGATCCAGCTCCGGTTGCGAAGTTTACAGCTAGTTTACAGCCTTCCGGCATTCCATCTACCTTTGATGCGTCGGCTTCTCTATCGCCAATCGGGACGGTCGTTAGCTATGTGTGGGATTTTGGAGATGGGAATACTCTTGTCACCAATACTCCTATCGTCAATCATATCTATGCGACATCGGGCGCTTTCAATGTCACTTTGACGGTCA
>CAZOAX010000191.1:0-3062 GCA_964577735.1 uncultured bacterium | reverse complement strand
CTGGAAAGTAAACAGAACAGGTGTTTTCCAGCCGCTTTTTGAGTAATAATGGGGGACCTGAAGCGACAGTTACAGAGCCGCTTGCAATACCCCCATTACCTCCAACGGATGTGAATGGTTTTCAAACGAAATGTAAATATGCAAGTCAAACAGACCTGCTGAACGTGATCACCTGGAATCCGCCACTGGCCGGCGAGCTTCCTGTCGCTTACCGGATTTATCGCAATGCTGCTTTGACGGATCTTGCCGGAACCGTGCCGGCGAGTGGCGAATTGGTATTCTATGATCACAATAGAATTAAAGGTGTGGTCTACACTTACTATATAGTTTCAGTCGGATCAATCGGTACCATTTCTACTCCGGTGGTGATTTCGATTCCTTAGTTTGTGAATAAATCTTTATTTGATTAATAATATAGTTTTTGATATAATAAACTAAAATATTAATTTAATATAAAGGTTTATTATGAATAATTATGAGTTGCTCTCTTCAAATACAGATATTTACCAACGCATTTTGAATGAGACACCTGTTACTAATAATAATTCAAATTCCTCCGCCGGTGAAATGGGTGAAATTTTTCAACGGACATCTGCATTTAAAAAATATGACAAGGATAATCTGCCAACCATTCAACCTAAACTCAAGAAAGTCTACCGTAAGTATGCGGCGGACAACAGCATCTATAAAGGTGAGATTTTGAATGAACGCCGTCACGGCCAAGGGGAATTGATCTACCAGAACCTCAAAAGCTATACAGGCTCATTTTTTAATGATCTGCCGGATGGAGTGGGGGAATATTATGATGGTGAGTGCCACTATAGAGGCGATTTCAAAGAGGGCGTGATGACTTATGGAAGTGCTAGTTATATGAACGAGTTGATCTATACAGGTTCGTTTGCGACTGACACTGACGAAACGGAGGGGACTGTGTATCTGCCGGGAGATCTGGAATATTCCGGAAAGTTCCTCAAAGGTAACGCTCATGGAGAAGGGACTCTCAGCTGTACTCTCAGTCTAGTTAAGTTTACAGGAACATATGTCAATGGATGCGCCATGAGTAATGGAAAGTTAACCTTTCCAAATGGTTCAGTCTATGAGGGCGAAGTGAATGTTAAACCAAAAATGCCTTTTCCTGAAGGAAACGGAAAGTTGACCTATCTTAATGGAGAAACATTTGAAGGGACATTTGAGGATGGGCTTCCTCAGATAGGTGTTCTTTCCAGGAAAGGTATCCAGGAACCAGGAAGGTTTAGCTACGATGTGTTGTTTGACGATATAGAACAGCTTGTGAAAATAGATTTTCATGAGGTTGGTAAGACTATCGCTTATCGCCTTGATAGATTTATTGAAGGGGATTTTTACAAAGATACAAAACGTGAACCTGGCGATTTGGATCTTCCTGAAAACAACAAACGTCAAAAAACTTAAAATATCTTTTTTTCTGTCACGTCCTTTTGTGCGACGTGGCAGAAACTTTCAGAAGCAAGCTGAACAACAATCCCCAAGCAGTTCCTATAATGATCCATGTAAGAATAGGGGAGTAGCCAAAGCTTAAGCCTCCATGTCTTTCTAGCCAGAAATAGGTGGAAGGAATCCCAAAAAAACCAATACAAAATCCAGCAATAGCATGATCCTTTAAGAAACTGAATAAGTGATTGATCAGGAGTGCAAAGAGGGGGTAGATGGGGATGATCCAGATGGGTGGAAAGGAGGAATTGCCGTAACGGATCGTTTGAGTTTGTATAAGTAAGAACTCTATCAGAAAGCCAACCGGAATGGATATGGCTACCAAAAGGACGTCGCTCCAAAAGAAGCGTGAATAGTGAAGCTGTAATGCGATCAGAAAAATGGCTCCAAGTAATGCGACTAGAGGATGTCCGTAGATTCCCCATAAAATACACCAGAGCCAGCCGATAAGATAACATACGGTATTGATCATGATTTCTGTATAGCATATAAATATTTTATGTTTATAAGATTAATCTTCCTTTTTCTCTCCATGTGCCATTTGCAAAGCACAGAATGGTATTCTGAATATTGGCAGAAGTTGTTTTGGAGCATGTGGGAGAATGACTCATTTGAAGTCAGTACATTCGTAAGAATGGACAGTGATAACCACATGAGAGGCTGTCGCGGTGGTCAGATCAGCGAACAGTTTGCCTGGAAGGTATCAGATGACTTAAGGTTTGAGTTGCATTACACCTATCTGCATGCTTATTCCATTGCACCACCTTCTCCTTGGCGATGGCAGAACCGGATCGAGATCGAAGCGAATCGGACCTTCCACCCTTCCTGCTATTTTGAAATTCGAACACGTAACCGTCTGGAAATAAGAAGGTTGGAAAAAAATCCGAAAACAGATTACCGTTTTCGTCAGCAGACGACAGTGTATGTACCGATTGAAAATGCAGGCTGTTTAAAAGCCTACTCCCTCTATAATGAGGTCTTTTATGACATCTCGACATCTGAATTTAGCCAGGACCGGTTTTATCCCATCCAGCTGACCTTTACCCTTTCAGAAAAGGTGGATTTTGAGGCCTTCTTCATGCTCCGTTTCTTCCTGCATGATAGCCTTTGGAACCGCAGCGCCGTCCTCGGCACCCAATTCCTCTTCTAGTGTTGCATCTTTAAAGTTTTTAAATTCAACATGAAGGCACGAACATACTTTTACCCATAACTTTTTTTGACACAAAATTTAGCTTCTGATGTGTTTATTAAGACTCGTAGTGTAACCTGTTTGGATTTTTTGATTTACACAGAGAAGACAGAGTCACAGAGAACACAGAGGAGCGAAAAAGGCCTTTATCCAATAAGTTGAGGCTATTGGCCTCAACTTATTGGATAAAACTTCAGACCAGAAGAAAGGAACTTTCTTCTGGTCTGTTTTCTCAGTGCACTCTGTGGCTCTGTCTTCTCTGTGTAATCCAAAAATAACGAGTAATCATTTCACGAGACCTTTGGTTAAAGTCATGTGGGTAGGTTTAACTCGAACAAAAACTTATGGGTAAAAGTATGGGCGGAGAGACGCAAAAAGAACAACGAAGTGGCTTTTTTGTTAA
>CAZOAX010000190.1:0-5027 GCA_964577735.1 uncultured bacterium | reverse complement strand
GATTCTCCTTCCGTTCCTTTAGAAAAACTCATGCGGATGCGGAAACTATCCATTTCAGAGTCTTTAAGCATCGCCATTAATCTTGTAAAAGCTGTCGGTGACTTGCAAACGCATGATTTAATTCATAAGGACATACAACCGGAGAACATCCTTGTCGACCCCGAGACCTTACATGTTAAACTGACTGGCTTTAACTTTGCGACAAAAATTCCAAGACAACGACTTTCCATCAAAAATCCGACGCAATTGGAGGGCACACTCGCCTTTATTTCACCTGAGCAAACTGGAAGAATGAACAGGGAGATCGACTACCGGACCGATTTTTACTCCCTCGGCGCCACGCTCTATAAACTTTTTACAAAAGAACTCCCTTTCAATGCCTTGGACCCAATGGAACTTGTCCATGCCCATATCGCTAAAGCACCAGTTCCTCCTTGCGTCGTTAATGCCGAAATTCCAGTTCCGATCTCTGATATTATTTTAAAGCTGCTATCTAAAAAAGCTGAAGACCGCTATTCAAGCACGTTCAGTCTTTTACAAGACTTAGAAAAATGCGCTTATGAATGGAATGAAAAAGGCTCCATTGATCCATTTCCTCTTCGGGCAAATGATATTTACGGCAAACTTCAAATTTCACAAAAAATCTATGGCAGAAAAAAAGAGCTGGACCTTCTTTTAGCCGCTTTTGATGAAGTTTCCAAAGGATCAACCAGGCTTATGCTTCTCTCTGGTTATCCTGGTATTGGAAAAACTTCGATCGTCAATGAGATCCATAAGCCCATTTTAGAAAAGAACGGCTTTTTCATTTCAGGTAAATACGATCAATATAAGGCCAATATTCCTTATAGCGCATTTATTGAGGCTTTCCAGGATTTAATTCGCCAAATTTTGACAGAAAATGATGACACGATTGCCATGTGGCGGGAAAAGATCAAATCTGCCCTTGGAACAAATGCAGCGGTCATTCTTGAAGTAGTTCCTGAGCTCCGCTTGATTGTCGGCGATAGCATTCCATTACAAGAATTTGACAGTCAAGAAACACAAAACAGATTTAACTTCTTTTTGCAACGTTTCATATCGCTTTATGCTTCCTCAAGCACTCCACTTGTCATATTTTTGGATGACCTTCAATGGATTGATCCGGCCTCCCTGCAGCTTTTAGAGATGATCTTAACAACCTTGAAAACAGAAGGGCTCTTTTTGATCGGGGCCTATAGGAGCAATGAGGTCACACCTCTTCATCCCTTAATGACGGCCCTGCAGAGGATTTCTAAAAATGGAACGCCGAGCCAGAACATTGAAATTACTCCTTTGACAATTCACAGCGTCAATGAGCTGATTGCAGATACGCTCCATACTTCGCAAGCTCATTGCAAGGAGCTTTGTGAACTTGTTTTTTCAAAGACCCATGGTAATCCTTTTTTCATCAATCAGATCCTGACCTATCTCTATGAAGAAAAGCTGCTTTATGTCGATTCCAATGAAGGTGTCTGGGCATGGGATATGGACAAGATCGAAACATTGGATGTATCAGACAATGTTATCGATCTATTGATCACAAAACTGCAGCGGGGTTCTCCTCAAATGCAAAAGCTGCTTGAAGTAGCGGCTTGCATCGGCAACAACTTTGATATGCGCCTGATCAGCACCATTACGAATCAACCTCTACCTGAAATGATGAACTACTTGATGGAGGCTTTAAAAGAAGGGTTTATCCTGCCATTTGAAGATATCCATAACATCATGTGGCTTGATCAACAAGAATCTGAAAATCATCAATTGGACAAACTGAGCTATTCATTCAAATTTCTTCACGATAAGGTCCAACAGGCTTGCTACCAATTGATGAATGCTCAGGAAAAAAAAACCACCCACTATCAAATCGGGCTCCTGCTTTTAAACAAATTCCGGGGAGAACACCTGGAAGAGCATATTTTCGAAGTGATGTCTCAGCTGAACCATGCCAGTGATCAAATTACGGAGCCTAAAGAACGAAAAGAATATGCCGAAATGAATCTTTTGGCTGCTGAAAAAGCCATGAGGACAGTTGCCTACGCAACAGCCATGGACTTTTTAAAGATCGGCCTCAACTTTATGCCGGAGGATCGCTGGCAATCTCAATATGAGATGACTTTTCAGCTTAATCTACTCTCTGCAGAAGCCAATTATCTCTTATTCAATTTTGATGAAGCCTCGAGGATCTTTGATCAGATCCTTGGCTATGCAAAATCTGTTCGAGATAAAGTAGCCGTCCATATGCTTAAAGTGAAGCTTTACATCAGCTCTGTCAACTACAAGGAAGCTGTCAATTGGGGTAGAAGCGGCCTGAAATTGTTGAACATCACCCTTCCGACACGCCATCTTAAGTTCCATGTGATCAAAGAACTAATCAAATTACGGATCAGGCTTCTTGGAAAAGACACAGACACACTCGCCAACCTGCCAAACATCACAGATCCGGATCAAATTGACATCATCAGTATGCTTGTAAACTTGGTGACCCCTACCTACCTCACAAGTAAAGAGCTTTTTGCTTTTGTCATCATGAAAGGAATGAACTTCACCCTCGACCATGGCAATGCCCCGATGACTGCCTACATGTACGCTAGCTACGGGATCATCTTAAATACCCTTTTCGAAGACTTTCAAGGATGCTACGCCTTCGGAAAATTAGGTCTTGATCTGAATAAAAAATTCGATGATCAGAAATATGCACCGGCCACTAAATTTCTTGTAGGAACATTTTTGAATCCCACAAAAAACCATATCAGAACAAGCGTCGAGATTCTGGAGATCGGTTATGAAATGGGCACGAGCACAGGTGACTTTATCAACGCCGTATTTTGCCAAGGGATGATGGCAACTGATAAGTATCTCATCGGTGTCAATTTAGAAGAACTGCGCCCGGAAATCAGAGAATCGATGGCCTATGTGGCCAAGATCAAGTCCCACAATAGAGGTTATGTATTTAATGCCATTAAACAGTCCATTATGGCACTGACAGGAGAAACCTATAACCCGTCCAGTATGCAGACCGATGACTTCAATGAAGAAGGGTTCTTTCAGATGCTTTTGGACAACAACTATCTGATCACCCTTTATTTCGCTTTTACCTTCAAAATGGGACTTTGCTACCTATTTGAAAATTATGAACAAGGGATTGAAATTGCCAAGAAAGCTGAGGCTATTTCTTTTAGTGCCCTCGGGCAGCCCATGGCCCTTGAAAATGGCTTCTACTATGCACTTTGCCTGGCTGCCAACTATTCCTGGAAAGATCGCAAAACACAAAAAGAGTACTTAAAGAAAATCAAACAAATCCATCGAAAAATGGAGAAGTCGGCAAAGGCGGCTCCCTCTAACTATAAGCACAAATATCTACTTATTTCTGCAGAACTTGCCCGTATCAATGGAAATAACGAAAGTGCGGTTGAATTCTTTGATGAAGCGATCGAATCGGCAAAAGAGAATAACTACCTTCAACATGAGGGGATCGCCAATGAACTTTTTGCAAAATTATATCTCTCACCAAAACGGGCCCATATCGAAAAACAGTATCTGATCGAATCCTACTATGCTTTTTATAGATGGGGAGCAACTGCAAAACTTGCCCAACTCGAACAAAAACATGCAGGCGTCTTTTCAGCCCTCACCATCAAAGAATTTGACCGGATGGAATCTGAAATGACGAAAAAATCCGATCCGACCGGCGCATTTCCATTCCTGGATACCATGACGGTCATTAAAGCAACGCAATCTATTTCAGGAGAGATTGTTTTTGAGCGCCTGTTAAACCGTCTGATGCAGATCGTCGTAGAAAATGCAGGTGCTGAAAAAGCAATTCTTATCCTCCATGATGAAAACCAGTGGATGGTAAAAGCCGAGTACTCGACCACATCAGGACTGACAAAACGTCCTAACATTCCTTATAATGAAAAAGGCTCTGATCTTGCGATTGGCGTTGTAAATTATGTCCTGCATACAAAAGAGCTTGCCCTTATCGATGATGCCTTGACCGACCCCATCTTTGCAACCGACCCCTATGTGATCGAACAAAAACCACAATCTATCCTTTGCTTCCCATTGCTGCATCAAGCTAAACTCGTGGGTCTCTTGTATTTGGAAAATAACCTAATCTCGCGCGCCTTTACACCTTCCCGCGTGGAAGTCCTCCGCCTATTGACCACTCAGATCGCCACCTCGCTTGAAAATTCACTGCTCTACTCCCATCAGGCGGAATTGACCGGCGAATTGCAAATCTCCAATGAAAAGCTGGAAGACTATAGCCAAAACCTGGAAAAGAAGGTCTACGACCGCACACGCGAGCTCAATGAAAAAAACAAACTGCTCGAAGAAACGTTGATGCAAATCAAAGAGATGCAGAAAAAGCTCCTTCAACAGGAAAAAGTCGTTTCCCAAGTCGCTGTCACTAAGAGCATTGCAACTGAAATGCGAACGCCGCTCAACTACATCGGAAACTTTGCCACACTCAGTGAACAGCTCATGGATGAAGTCTCTGAGAACAACAAAGAATCAATCGAACTTGTTAAATCGAATTTGAAGAAGATCCACGAACATAGCGCAAAAGCCGATGAGATCATCACCTCCATGCTCGATCAAACACGCGAAAGCGAGGGCCTAAAAGAACCCACGGACCTGAATGGCTTGATCCGCAACTACGCCGACATGGTCTACTATACCTACTACAAAAAAGATCCCCTCTTCTCCCTCACCCTTGAGACCGATTACGATCCCACCATCGGCAAAATCAACGTTTTCCCACAAAATCTCGGTCGTGTCTTCTACAATCTCATCGACAACGCCTGCTATGCAACGGATAAAAAGAAAAAAGAAAAGAATGGAAGCTACTCACCGATCGTTTCCATCCGAACTGCAAATGGAGAAGACACCGTCACCATCACCATCCGCGACAACGGCACCGGCATCCCAAAAGAGATCCTCGCAAGGTCTTTCTCCCCCTTCGTGACCACCAAGCCCGCAGGCCAAAGTGCCGGCATGGGCCTCTCCAT
>CAZOAX010000189.1:0-5040 GCA_964577735.1 uncultured bacterium | reverse complement strand
ATTCATTGTAAACCCTTTTTGGCAAGGTGATTGCGGTGCAACCTGTTTCTGCAGCAAGATTAAAGTGATCAAGAGAGCGAATGCCGGCAGCGAGCACTTTGCTTTCAAATCCGTAGTCGTTTTTCATTTTTTGAATGAGCTCTAAAATGGCTTTCGGATCTTTTCCACCGTCGGCAATGCGGCCAATATAAGGGGCGATGTAGCAGGCGCGTAATTTCATCGCAAGATAGGCTTGATGAGGTTCAAAAATGGTCGTCGCCATCACAGGGATCCCTTCTTCTGAAAGTTCTTCGATGACAAAATACCCCTCACGGCAGGCGGGGATCTTGACAATGATACGTGAGGAGAATCTGTAGAGAGCTTTTGCTTGGCGCAGCATGTCCTCTTTATCGGTTTCAGCGATTTGAACGGCGAGTGGTCCGATCTGTTTGTTGAGAATCTCCTGAAAGATATGCTGAGGAGCTGAATTTGCTTCAGCAAGTATGATGGGATTAGTTGTCACTCCGTAGAGGATCTCAAGGGAATGAGCGTGTTCGATGGTTTTTGTATCTGTTGTGTCGAGCCAGATTTCCATAATTAATCCTTTTTTATTGGTCGTGGTTGCTCTTGGATGTAAGCGGCAATATCCAGCGCATCTGGCGCTGTAAGGCTTGGATCTCCAAGTGGCATGTTATGATAAATAAATGAGGCAAAGACTTGCAAATTGTTCATGCCGGCAGAGGTGTTATAGGAGTTCTTGCCAAAAACTGGAGGAATGCTTTTTCCTGCATGGCCAGGGAGATTGTTCCCTCCATCTCCATCTTTTCCGTGACAATCCATGCAAAGGAGTTGGTAGAGTTGTTTTCCCTTAGTTGCATCGGGTACATGCGTGGATTTAAGCGGTTTTACACCTAGCCAGGGAGAAATACCCTGATAACCTTTCGATATCCAGTTAAGATACGCAATGATCGCAAGCATGTCGTTGCTCTCTAGTGGCAGAGGCTTGCCATTCATGCTATCGATAAAACACTTGTTCACACGGATGGGGAGGGTTTCTTTCGTGTATTTTTCAGCAACTCCCACAAGGGAAATGCCTCCATTGACACCGCCGGTTGTAATGCCACCGGCAAAGTGACAGCTGGAGCAATCTAACCTGTCTCCGGAGTATTCTGGAAGCAGTGTGTGCGTTTGAAGAACAAGCCGATAACCTTTTTCCACTTGATCTCTGAGTGCTTTTGGGGCTTCGTTTGGGTCAACAAGGTCAAATTGCAAATTTTTGATGGCATTATCGTCAGGTTTTGAAAAAGGGATCAACGAATGAATGACAAGCCATGTTGTGGCAGCGACTCCGACACACGCAAAAAAGTTTAAAAGCATTTTCATCATATAGGGGAATATACTAGAATTTATATTTTTTTCAATCGGAGCTTGTCATGTCTGAATCAGTCGATAGTCTAATGGATGAAAAACGGGTGTTTCCTGTACTGCCGGAATTTAAAGCACAAGCAAATGTTGCGTCTGATGAATTACACGAAAAAGCCGCACATGATCCGGTTGCATTCTGGGAAGAATGTGCCAAAGAGCTGGATTGGATGGAAAAATGGAAAACACCGCTTATTTGGAATCCACCTTATGCCCGTTGGTTTGATGGCGGAAAGATCAATGTTTCTTATAACTGCTTGGATCGTCATTTAAATTTTCAGACACGCAATAAAGCTGCATTAATCTGGGAAGGTGAACGGGGTGAAACTAGAACGTTGACCTATCAGCAACTGCACCGTGAAGTTTGTCGATTTGCCAATGGATTAAGGCAACTTGGGATCAAAAAAGGGGACTGCGTCGCCATCTATCTTCCGTTAATTCCAGAAGCGATTATTGCGATGCAAGCTTGTACGCGTATTGGCGCCGTTCACACAGTCGTTTTTGGAGGCTTTTCAGCTTCTGCCTTGAAAGAGCGGATCGAAGATTCTAGTAGCAAGCTATTGATCACAGCCGACGGTTCATTTAGAAGAGGAACGTTGATCCCTCTTAAATCCCTCGCAGATTCAGCTGTCGCTATCAAAACTGTAGTTGTAAAACACGCCAAAAATGCGATTGATTTTCATTCCAAAGATGTATGGTATGAAGATTTGATCTCTACACAGAGTGCAGAATGTCCTCCGGAGCCAATGGATTCAGAAGATCCGCTATTTATTCTTTATACTTCTGGAACAACAGGTAAACCAAAAGGGATTGTACACACAACAGCCGGTTATTTGCTTGGTGCCCATATGACCACCAAGTGGGTGTTCGATATCAAGCCGGAAGATCTTTACTGGTGCACAGCTGATGTGGGCTGGATCACAGGGCATACCTATGTTGCCTACGGCCCTCTTTCCAATGGGGCTACAGAGTTGATCTATGAGGGCTCGCCCGATTTTCCAAATAAAGACCGGTTTTGGCAGTTGATAGAAAAATATCGAGTGACCATCTTCTACACGGCTCCGACTGCAATCAGGACCTTTATGAAATGGGGGACGGAATGGCCGAAAGGAAGGGATCTTTCCTCTTTACGGTTGCTCGGAAGTGTCGGTGAACCAATTAATCCGGAAGCCTGGATGTGGTATTATCATCATATCGGCGGGTCGCGCTGCCCAATCGTTGATACCTGGTGGCAAACAGAAACTGGTAGCATCATGATCGCACCCCTTGCAGGCATCACTCCCTTAAAGCCCGGTAGCGCAGGTCGTCCTCTTCCCGGTATACGGGCTAAAATTTTGGACAACCAGGGACAAGAGACGAAAGCTGGTCTTCTTGCCATCACGGCCCCATGGCCGTCGATGTTCAGAGGGCTCCATGGCGATCCGGAGCGCTTTAAAGCGGCTTATTGGAGCCAGTGGAATGATCCGATCTATTTTTCCGGCGATGGTGCAAAACAAGACGAAGATGGCGATTTTTGGCTCCTTGGGCGTGTGGATGACGTGATGAATATATCAGGCCATCGGATCGGAACAAGCGAAGTGGAAAGTGCTCTTGTCGATAATTCAGAAGTGGCAGAGGCTGCCGTTATCGGCATTCCCGATGAGATCAAAGGCCAAGCCATAGTGGCCTTTGTCACATTGAAGGATCGCGCTTTGCCGAAATCTGATTTTGAGGATGTGTTAAAAGAGCATGTCGTACAAAAAATCGGCGCACTCGCCCGCCCTAAACGGATCTATTTCACTAAAGATCTCCCTAAAACACGCAGTGGCAAGATCATGCGTCGCCTCCTCCGTGATATCGGCGAAGGCAAGGTCCTTGGCGACACCACCACCCTGGCAGACCCTTCAGTTTTAGAAGATCTAAAACTGAAGTATGAAGAGGATTAAGATTTAAAAGATTAACTCAAATTAATAGGATTTGTATCCTGAGTTAGGTAATTATTTTGGCTATTTATATTGTATGTTTCAGAAAGCATGAGTTTTATGCTTTCAAATTCAGCTATAGTAGAATAAGTATCATCATAAGTATTGTCATTTGTAAAGGAGTCTAAATTTCCTAAATTTGCACAAGCACCATTTTCTAAATTTTGAAGTCTCGAGTTTGTTTCGATTAATGAGTTTTTAGTTTGTTCATGGATGAGAATCTCTTTGTTATGCATTTCTCTTAGATCTTTCAATGTGTTTTCTAATGTTGTTGCGTTGTTTGTGCATCCAATAAGGTTTTTTTCTAGATTTTGAATTTCAGTCTCTAATTGTTCAATCTTTTCTTGGTTTTCTTTGAGTATAGCCATAGTTATACGTTTCGATTCAAGAAGAGTTTGATATAATTCATCGAATTCTTTATCTGGTATATTCCAGTATAGACAGCAAGCACCAATACACGTGATAAGCGCTGTAGCAGCTCCAAGTGGATTTACAATCCATGTAGGTACGCTAATCTGGCATATAGGAGTAGCATAAGGTAATGCTATGAGTCCTCCTTGAACTAATGAGTCGCAGGCTAGACAACAGACAACACCCTTCAAGCATCTTTCTTTTCCTCCTGCAGCATCGTAAATGATTTTTTTTGTTCCTTCAGTTATGTTGTCTTTGGCGATTGTGCCATAGTGGATCGTTTGTTGTGTCACTGGATTTTGTATGTTCATAATGTGTTCCTTAGAGGTTTTAGTATATGTGTAGATTGTATTTTGTTTCTAAGTGGTTTTTTGTTTAATTTTCATTAATAAGGTGTTGGCTTCTTTTAGTTTGTTATTTAAGTTTTTGTTGTTTGTTGTAAGAATTGCCTTTTCATTTTCAAGCTTGCTGTTTACAAGTTTTAAAGTGCGAATCTCGATCTCTTGAGCTGTGTGGAGCGAATCCTCGAAATCTTCCACAGTATTGGTAATTTCTTCATTAAGGGTATCAGCAAGTAAATTATTCTCATTTATGGTGATGTTTAATCTTTCTATTTTTTCATTGAGTTCTTGAGTTTTTGGTTCCAATTCTTCAATAATTTTTTGATGAGTCAAGGCTAAAGCTTGGAAATTTTTTTCATCTTCCAGGTTATTCCTCAATAGTTGCTTGTGAGAATCTTTAAATAAATAACTTGATGCAAGTGTCACCAAGCTAGTGCTGGCAGCAATTTTGCTTATTGTCTTTAATGTTGAAGAGGAAGGTACTAACTCTGCTATAAATTTTACACTGTTTGAAATGGAAGCAGGTGTATTTATTGACGCTTCTATAGTGTTGATTATGGAGTGGAGGGATATATATGAAGGTTTGGCTTCTACTACATTCCGTATTACAGTTATCACTGTTGTTAAGTTAATGTATGAGGAAATATAACTAAACATGTTGTTCCTTTTAATAAAAAATCCCGATGAGATTGTCTTTTGGGATTATGGTTTTATAGTGAAATTAAAGCTGGTCTGAATCTGATCTTATAGCTTCTCTCCGGAGAATTGGATGATGATTTGTTCTTCGGGTTTGAGGTCGGGGGTGTTGAGCTGGAGGGCGCAATTGTGGATGGTGTAACCGGTGCTTGTCAGCAGGGGTCTTGCCATGTGGAAGTCGGGAAGGAACCAGGCACCGGTCTCTTCAAAAAGCTGCATGGGTTTGCTTT
>CAZOAX010000188.1:0-5051 GCA_964577735.1 uncultured bacterium | reverse complement strand
TCTTGAATGTGAAGGATGCAAAGCGTTGTTCCCATCCCTTTTAATTCAGGATTTGCTCGACCCATTTTAAAGACATGGGAGTTAACGTCAGCAATGGCTTTAAGAATGACATTGGATGCTTCATCAAGTGAGTTTTGGAGGGATTTTGAATGTTTTTGAAGATAGTTGGAAAGCACTTCAACAGCTTCTCTTGAAGCTATCTCTCCTGCTTGATGCCCGCCCATGCCGTCCGCCAATATGAAACACTGTTGTTCATGAAGTTCTGCAAAAACATCTTCATTGTTATTGCGAACTAATCCGACATCAGAAATTCCACAGGCTTTAATTTTGATTGTCATGCCAGCATTTTAGAGCAAAAGACAATCGATTATCAAGTATTTTTTTATTATTCCAATTGTAACATGAGCATGAGAATGCTGATCCCGTTAAATGTTGCATGCAAAGCAATGGATGGGAGAAGATTCCCCTGCCTTTCCCGTAGGAAGCCAAGAAAAAGAGAGAGAATGAAAAGAGTTCCTATTATATTCAAATTGTTTATTTCCTGACCTGGTGCATAATGAAACGATGCAAATAAGGCAGAGCTGAATATAATAGCTAGGGCTTTCCCAACATATTTAGTTAAAGCAGTTTGTAAATATCCTCGGAACATTATTTCTTCAAGTATCGGAACGATAAAGGTCACTGCGAACATTGATGCGACAAAGAGGGGTGGATATTTCATGCTTTCTTTAACATTGATAACAGCCGTTTGGTCTAACAGTGTAAACCCGAATAGATAAGTTAGTATAAATACCAGAATTTGTGAGAAGAACATGGCTGTTGGAAATGCGAGAAGCCAACTTGCAATCCCAATTTTTATATCAAATAACGGTTGTTTTGAAGTAAAAAGAGGCTTCATTTTTTTGCGCTTAATGAAAAAAAATATTCCAAGCAAAAATCCCACCATTAGAATAGCCAGTAAACTAAGCCATCCAAGCAGCTCAGTATTAACTATTCCTTTTTTGGAGATGATCGAGCGTAGAATGAAAGGACTAATTAAGAACTGAACGGTAATAAAAAGCGCGAAAATTTCAGCGGTATCCGGCAGGTCGATCAAACATGGTGGTGTCGTTTTTAGCGGTAACGTGAAATAATTTCGCCGGTATGCGATTTGTATCGCAATACCGGCAATTATCAAGAAGAAAACAATAGAACTAAGATGTTGATAAATCTCTAAGGGCAAAATTGCCGCCAAGTAATTGTATTTTCAATCCGTTCTGTTATTTTTGTTGAAAGGGTATCATATAGACATGATTTTGCCGCTCTATAGTTCTCACGAACGATGACTGTTTCTCTTTGTTCAACAGTTTCAAGAAGAACAACTTTGGGGCAGTTGGATCTAATATCCATAATTTGCAAACGCACTCTTACTATATGTTCAAGAGGATTGTCTCGTATACCCGGAATTGCAAGACTTCTCGAAGGAACACAGGAGTCTTGAACAATCAATGTTTCCACTACAAAGTCTGCGGGTCTGAAGCAAGCAGATAAAGAAGAAAAATCCTGACAGTTCTGGCTGCGATTTAAAACAGCATCGATCTCTTCATCCGTGTAGAGAAACAATTCTCCATTTTCACATAACTGAGATACAATTGCATTTTTCAAGGCTGCTTCCCTTGTTCCATCGGTTCTTTCCCACGAAGCGATCGGGATCAACGCTACCTTGGGCTTGACAGTCCCATCATCGCGATAGAGAAAAAAATCTCCGTAGCGAGGGCCTCCGCATCCGGTTAATAGGGCTAAACTCAATAAAAGATAAAATATGTGGCTCATGATCAGCTCATCGTTGTAATAGTTGCCATGCAAGATACCATAAACCACTTTAAAAAAACTATAGCCAAGAAGCATCTAATGCCGTAATTTAAAGTCGAAGTCAAAACCAAATTTTGGAATATAATCGGTATATGGCAGGTGCAATTGCAGGGATAGTTTATCCCGATGTATTTCAAGTGACTGATCTCATCGAACCGATGCTTTCCCCTTTAAAGCATCGCGCGTCTGGTGAGAAGCATTGCTTTACCTTTAAAAACTTCCAATTGGGTTGCTTTGGCAACGGTTTTGCTACGGATAGTAAAAAAAACATCAAGCTTTCGCTCGATGGTTGGATTGAAAACCTAAAGGATCTGAAAACCGAACTTGGTTTACATGACCTATCTGAAGAAGAAACCCTGATTGAGTGCTATCTACGTGATGGGATTACCTTTTTAAAAAAGCTAAGTGGTGAATTTGCCATCTTGCTTTTGGATCAGGAGAAAGGCCATCTTTATCTTGCACGTGACCCCATTGGAAAAAAGCCTCTTTACTGGTATCACGATAAATACTACTTCATTTTTGCAAGTGAAATAAAAGCCTTGCTTGCTACTGGCATCGTTCCACAAACAGCTGCACCAGACTCTATTGCCTCTTACTTATTTTTTGGCTACACACCGCAAGATATGACGCCGATCCAAGGTGTGAACAAACTTCTGCCTGCCCATTATTTATACTTGAATAACTTTCATGGAAAACAAATTATCTCTTATTGGTCATACAGCTCGTTTTTTGAAAAAAGAGCTCATGATCACAAGAGTAGACTGATCGGCAGGTTGGATGAATTGATCAAAGACAGTGTTGCTGTTCGCATCCCAGAATCTGGTTCGCTCGGATGTATCGTCTCAGGAGGGCTTGGTTCCGGGACTGTTGCCTATTATGTCAAACGGCTGGCTGAAGGGCGCGATATAAAAGCTTTTACAGCAGGTTTTGGCGAGGATAGTGAAGAAGATGTTGAGTCAGCAGAACTTGTCGCAAAAAGTTTGCATCTGCCTCAAACAACAGCAAACATTACCCCTCAGTACTTTCTTGAAAATTACGCTAAGATTGTTTGGTATTTGGATGAACCACTTGCAGACCCGAACGTGATCGCGACATGGAAACTGGCTGAAATGACATCAGCTTACACTGAAAATGCCTATTCAGGCATGGGTAGCGATGAGATTCTTGCAGGACACAGTCGCTATACTCTTGCTGAAAGACAATTAAATGGCTATAGCCCCTTTAATTATACCTCAGAAACCCTGTTGCATAAGGTTGTAGTTCCGATCGTTAATTTTTTTTCAAAGGAAAGGGCTCTCAAATTATTAAAAATGAGCCGTACAAACCGTTGGCAATTTGAATATATGCGCAATTCTGCTCTATTTGATGAAAAGGCAATGCAAGTAGCTTCACCTGTTTGTGCCGGGTTATTTGACCCTGAAACCTTCCTGCATAAATTTTACAATCTATCCCGCGTCCATTCTAATGTTTCAGCCCTTCTCTATTTTGATATCAAAACACGACTTCCGGATCTTTACATCCTTCAATATGAAAGATTGATGAGTGCAAAAGGCCTTAACTGGCAAACCCCATTTCTCGATAAGAGCCTGATAGAGTATGCCGCAAGTCTTCCTGCACCTGAGATCCTGAATGAATCTCAGGCAGCTTCATATCTGAAACCACTGGTAGAAGGCTTATTCCCTAAAACTTTCTTAGACCGCCCTAAAAAAACACGAAAATACTTTCTTGCAGATTGGATGGACCACGATGATATCGCGAATCTGTTTTATCTTTTGAGAAGAGGAACTGTTGTGGAAACAGGAATCATTTCAAGGGAATGGCTTGAAGAGCAGCTTGAAACAAGGGAACAAATGAAACGAAATTTTGCCCAGTTGTTTGCTGTTTTATCTCTTGAAGTATGGTTTAGGCTCTTTATCAATCGCGCGATCACCCCATCAGCTCCTACTCTTCCCTTAAATCAGCTCCTTCAGGAAAATTAATGCCACTTAAACAAGTCACAAGTAACCGAAAGACCAAAAGAGAGATAGAAGAGGAGCGTTTTGAAAACAAATGGGCTCAAGATCCAAGTCAGTTCAATCCGCATGGAACTGCACTGAAAAGAGACTACTTTGAAAAAGTGAAGGCATGTTTTGATGAAAAAGTAGCTGGAAAATCCTGTGTCGATCTTGGCTCTGGCTCGGGTGATCTTAGTCAATTCTTAGCAAGTTTAGGAGCTGATGTCACCGCTGTAGACCTATCAAAAACAGCATTAGAAAACATCCATGATCCCAGAATAAAGAAAGAACAGCATTTTATCCCGTACACGACCCTTCCTGATGATCATTTTGATTATGTGATAGCTGCCAATTTAATTGCTGAACTACCCGAAACTGAGCACCGGTTATTCTTTTCTGAAGTTGCCCGTATCGTTAAACCTGATGGAAAAATTCTCCTCGCAACTCCTCTTGATATTCATTCAGAAGATGCACTGCAGAAACTTATCTATCTTGCTGAAACAGAACTTGAAATTGAATCGCTTACTTTGAGTTATCATCGCCTCTACATATCCGGTCTTCACCTTTTTAAAATGTTTGGCTCGTGGTATGAAAATCAAGATTGGCTTTTAAAAACTTTAGAAAAAACCACACAATTCTTTTACGATTCAGAAGGTGTCAGCTACGCGATCCTCATCGGAAAAAGAAAATGCCTATTTGAGCCTATAGAAGAGGCTCATCGCCCTCTTGAGCATAAAGGCAAAAAAGCCGTCTGGGAATAATAGTGGCAGTGCTTTGGGTAGACGCCCATCTCAACTAAAAATTCATAATAGCGAAGTTTCTTTCAGCACCGTTATAGATTTACTCTGCATTTGATTCATCCATTTGATACATTTGTGAATTTGTTTGTCACGTACGCCAACAGGGATGGCATTATGGCCATAGTTATAGACGATGTAGTGCTTTTCTGTTTTCGAGGTTTGCTTATCAGGATTAATTATAGGTAGCGCAGAACCTGTCGAATGAACAAGATGATCATGATAGGGCGCATACATGACGTAATGGCGAGGCGCTGTTCCCTCTTCCAATTGCTCTCTGGCACTTTTTAGCAATTGCTTTGCAACTTCACTTCCAAATGAGAGGTCTTTATAAACGTTGTAACTTGAACTGAGACCTGGTGGCAGGCGCGGCCCGGCCTGTGGCGCGGCGCGATGCGCTTCACCTGGG
>CAZOAX010000187.1:2450-5054 GCA_964577735.1 uncultured bacterium | reverse complement strand
GCACGACGGACGTGACCTTCTTTCACTACTTCGATTTTTGCAATACGGGGGCTATGCAGAGGGAATACTCTCTCCATACCTTCTCCAAAAGCCACACGGTGAACTGAGAAAGTCTCAGAAAGTCCAGCACCTTTACGGGCAATTACTGTACCTGTAAAAACCTGAATTCTCTCTTTTTCACCTTCAACAATACGTGTGTGCACACGGATTGTGTCGCCGATCCGAAACTGCTCCAGATCCTTCTTCATTTGAGTCTGTTCCAATTTCTGGATTACTCGATTTTTGCTGCTCATAATATTCTCCAAAAACTTAATTTAAATCGGGCCTGACCCGTCTGGTATTTTCCAGTGCATTATTTCGTCTCCACTCAGCAATCTTTTTATGATCACCGCTCAAGAGCACTTCGGGAACTGCCACCCCTTCAAAAACTTCAGGACGGGTGTAATGATCACAATCCAGCATCCCGTCTTCCCCTTCGTAACTATCCTGCTCGACAGACTGGCTATCACCTACCACACCGGGAATAAAGCGTGAAATTCCGTCCACAAGAACTATAGCTGCTATGCATCCATTAGTCAAAACATAGTCGCCTATGCTGATCTCTTCGTCGACTTCTTTAGACAAAACGCGCTTATCGATCCCTTCATAGTGTCCGGCGACTAAAATCAAATGGTCATATTCAGCTAGTTGCTTACACTTGGCAGCCGTCAACGGTGTGCCTCCGGGCGTCAGAAAAATGACTCGCGATTTATTTCGATCAAGTACACTTTTCTTTGACTCCCGAATGGCCTTGGCGACAGGTTCCGGCATTAATACCATTCCTGGACCGCCACCATAGGGCCTGTCATCCACACGGTTCCACTTATTATCAGCAAAATCCCGTATATCGACCAAATGGATATCAATAATTCCTTTATTTCTTGCCCGACTGATAAGGCTCTCATCAAACGGACTCTGAAAATATCCAGGGAATAAAGAAAGAATATCAAACCGCATCAGCTTACTTTTTTGCAGCAGCCTTTTTCGCTGGTGCCTTAGCTACAGGAGCCTTGTTGGCAACAGCAGCTTTGCGTGCTTTACGTTTTTGCAGGGCTTTAGCTCTCTTCTCAACGCTTGCAGCTGTAGCCTTCTTAATGATCGCAGGTGTTGCGGTCTTAAGCAAGGAAACAACGCTCTCGCTGATCTCAGCGCCTTGTCCGATCCAATATTGAACACGTTCAGCTTGAACGTTCAACATTTTATCTTGCTCAGTTTCAAACGGGTTATACCAGCCTAGAGCTTCGATATATTTTCCGTCACGTGGCGAACGCACGTCTGTTAGTACGACACGGTAAAAAGGGCGGCTATGCCGGCCTTGTTGACGCAGTCTGATTTTTAACGCCATAGGGATCCTCCCATCATCTTTTGCATTTGTTTCATATTTGGCATGTTTTTAAAAACACTCTTTGCTTTCGCAAACGATTTGATCAATTTGTTCACATCGTCTACTTTCGTTCCACTTCCTTTAGCAATGCGATTACGTCTGGAGGGAACTAATTCACACTTTCCTTCTCTTTCATCAAGAGTCATCGATTGAATAATTGCTTCTACTTTGAAAAACTCTTTCTCATCAAACTCATCCAGCATTCCCTTGAATTGGGATGCGCCCGGAATCATACTTAAGAGGCCTTTCAAAGAACCCATTTTCTTAACCATCCCAATCTGATTGAGATAGTCAGAATAAGTAAAAGAGGCATCGCGCAGTTTCTTTTCAAGATTTTCAGCGTCTTTTTCGCTTAAATGCTCTTCTGCTTTGCGTACGAGATTGATCGTATCGCCCATTCCTAAAATGCGGTGTGCCATTGACTGAGGACTGAAAGAGCGAAGATCATCGATCTTTTCCCCCACCCCTTCAAACTTCAAAGGCTTCCCGGTTACTTCCCGGATCGAAATCGCAGCTCCACCACGTGCACTACCATCGAGCATAGTCAGGATAGAACCTGTTATCGGCACCCGGTGGTTGAATGTCGCAGCTGTATTAACAGCATCCTGTCCTAGGGCCGCATTTGCGACAAAAAGCACTTCATTTGGAGCGACTGTATCTCTTACTTGCTCTAATTGAACCATCAAGTCTTCATCTATATGCAGACGACCTGCTGTATCGACGATTAAGAGATCATGATGTTCATTTTTAGCTAATTCTTTTGCTTTAGCAGCTACAGTAACGGGATTTTGTTCCCCATCGATCGAAAATACCGGCACATCAATCTGTTTTGCCAATACTTTTAACTGTGTAATAGCTGCCGGTCTTTGTAAATCGCAAGCTGCGATCAGAGGGCGGTGGCAAATCCCTTTTTTCTTTAAATAATGAGCAAGTTTTACTGCAGCTGTCGTCTTCCCGGAGCCTTGAAGCCCGCATAGCATAATGACAGCTGGATTTTTCTTGCTGACATCAAGTTCTGCTTCTTCTCCGCCCATCAATTGGACAAGTTCATCATGCACAATTTTGATGAATTGCTGTCCAGGAGATACAGATTTGATCACTGCATCGCCGAGCGCTTGGTCTTTCACTCTTTTCAGCAGGTTTTTAACAACCCCGTAGTTAACATCCGCCTCAAGCAAAGC
>CAZOAX010000187.1:0-2440 GCA_964577735.1 uncultured bacterium | reverse complement strand
AGCATCGGAAATATTATCTTCGGTGAGCTTACTCTTGCCGGTTAATTTAGCGACAAGCCCCTGCATCTTTTCTGTTAAAAGACCTAACATCAAAACTCTTTCAATTTAATAGACTGTGCAAGATTGTACGCCAAAATTTATTCTCTCTCAAGTAAAATAAAGCGATCGTGCCCAGCCCAATCCTTTTCAAGTTTCCGGACAGTCCAGCAAGATCCTGAAAAAAGATCTAAAACCGCTTGACCTTGACCCGATCCAATCTCTAACCACACTTTTCCCTTCGCATTTAAATGATCCGGTAAAACAGCCGCCAATCGCGCGTAAACCTCAAGCCCCGAATCCCCCCCAATAAGTGCAAGCTTCGGCTCAAACTCCCTCACTTCCGGAGAAAGAGACTGATATTCTTGCGTTGAAATATAAGGAGGGTTGCAAACAATGTAATCAAATTTTTGATTTTGAAGAGGTTCTAAAAGATTTCCTTGAAAAAACTGGACATCCAAGCCTTTCCCATTTTTTCTTGCCACAGCAAGCGCTTCTTCTGAAATATCGCTTAAAGAAACCAACAACTCAGGAAATTTATTTTTTAAAGAAAGACCTATACAACCTGACCCACAACAAAGATCTAGAAGGCTTTTCCCCATTTCGATAGAACCCGTCACCAAATCAACTAAAATCTCCGTTTCAGGTCGTGGGATTAAAACATTTGAGTCCACCATCAAACTCAAGCCATAAAATTCAACAGAACCATGGATATACTGACCAGGCTCCCCCTTTCCTCTTCGCTTTAAACGCTCCCTAAACTGTTCAAGCTCACTTTCTTCTAATGGTCGCTCAAAATTAAGATATAGATCCAGACGCCTCATACCCAAAAACTCAGAAAGCAAATACTCAGCCTCTTTTCTTGGAGACCCCAATCTTTGCTTTTCAAGATAATCAGTCGACAATTTAAGAACTTCAGCGATCGTTTTCACTTTCTTTCCGTTGATTGAAATGTGCAACAAGGGCTTTTGAAAAATCAACAAGATCCCCGTCCATAACATAGTTAAGATTGTATTTTGTCAAATTGATCCGGTGATCGGTCAATCGATTTTGAGGAAAATTATAAGTTCGGATCCGCTCTGAACGATCTCCAGACCCCACCTGATCTGCCCGAATGGACGCAATTTCGCTATTTTTCTTCTCGAGAGCAGCCTCTGCAATACGCGCCTTCAAAAGCCGCATCGCCTTATCTTTATTCTTATGCTGGCTACGCTCTTCCTGGCAATAGACTACAACCCCTGTAGGAAGGTGTGTTAAACGGACCGCACTGTCAGTTGTGTTGACGTGCTGACCACCAGCTCCTGATGAACGATAAGTGTCGACACGTAGGTCCTTTTCATCGATCTTCACTTCTTCATCTTCATCCGGCTCCATCAACACGGCAATTGTAATCGCCGATGTATGTACACGCCCTTGAGCCTCCGTTGCCGGAACACGTTGCACACGATGAGTCCCCCCCTCATAGCGCAAATACCGGTAAACATCCTGGCCAGACACGATCATCACATATTCTTTAAAGCCACCAATCTCAGATTCCGTGCTGGAAAGATGCTCAACGCGCCAACCCATCTTGTCTGCATACATCTTGTACATGCGGACGCAGTCACCAACAAAGAGCGCCGCCTCATCTCCGCCTGTCCCAGCTCTCAATTCAATAATCGTATTTCTGCTGTCATTAGGATCTGGCGGCACAAGCACTTCGCTAAGCTTGGCATCGATCTCTTCAAGCCGTGCATTCAACTGCTCGCTATCTTCAGTTAAAACGTCACGAAAGTCAGGATCCGCCTCCTTCTGAAGCATCTCTTTATTGTCCGCTAGCTGCTTGACAGAAGCCGCTTTCTCCTCCACCAAAGACTTGATCAGAGAAAGACGCGCATGCTCCTGCGTCAATTCACGGTATCGTTTTTGATTAGAAAGCGTTTCCGGATGACCAAGCTGCGCTTCTATTTCAGCGAGTTTAATGAGACTAGTTTGAATCTTTTTTTCGAGCATAGAAAACTTTATTTTAAAATTACAAAAAAGAAAGGCGCAAAATGAATGAACATCCTGCGCCTTTTAAACAATGAAAGGTTACTTGCTGTAACGTTTCTTAAACTTGTCGACTCTTCCTTCAGCATCCACAAGCGCTGTACTTCCTGTAAAGAAAGGATGCGATGAAGAAGATACAGAAAGTAGGCAAAGAGGGTATTCCTTCCCTTCAAACATAATTGTTTCTTTTGGGCGGAGAGTTGATCCGCAAATAAACATTTTACCAGTTGCAGAATCTTTAAAGACTACGTCCTGGTATTCCGGGTGGGTATTTTTTTTCATAATTTAACAGCTCCGCTCTAGTATAGAAGTCAAAATTCTACCCCATCCCCCAAATTATTGCAATCTCTTTCCCGCATCAAATGTAGCATTTTCA
>CAZOAX010000186.1:2245-5108 GCA_964577735.1 uncultured bacterium | reverse complement strand
AGACTGTAAATTCAAGGCACCTACCAACGTCCCTGACTGCTTTAGCTCTCCAATATCAGCGCCAAGCTTTTTATCGATCACTTTGGGCAAGAACATATGCAACATTTTTCCGGCCCAAGGAAGCACTGCAGCATCAATCTTAAATCCAAGGCCGGCTATTTTCAGATCTTCATTCAAAAACTCATATTTGAGCTCTTTTAAATCAAAGCCAAGAACTCCGGCATGTCCGTCAACCGCAAGCTTTCCGGTAAAATCTTTTAGAGAAAAACCCTCATCAGAGCGAAAGTGCACTTTAAAATTTGAAGCATCCTGAACAGATGTATTGAATAATTTAACTTCGCTTAAAGAAGTATCTAAAGCGGTTTCAATCGAAAACTTGCCTTGATTCAAGCCAGCGATATGTATCTCTCCTATCGCTTTAACTTTCCCTTTTGGAGCCAAGTCTTCAAATAGCTCTGAAATCTTTGTAAAAGACCCTAGTTTCACAAGGTTCACTTCAAACAAGTTTATTTTCGCAGAAATGGAAGGGTCACCAAGCCGATAGTAGCCATCTAATCCAACTAGAAGGGCCTCTCCAAAACGAATGCCCAAAAAGTCGACTTTTAAATTTTCTTCCTGTTTAGTTAACTCAGCTGAGACCGATAGTTGATCCAGTTGCAACAGTTCTACGATCCATCGATCTTCCCGATTGTAACCATTAAAATTGAGCTCATCAAAATGATAGGAAGCAAAGTCCACATCCCGCCCTTGCACATTGAAATCAAAAATGCCTCTTGATCCATCAAATCCAAGAGCAATCTCAAGATCCCCCTTAGCTTCCATCTCTTTCAATTCAGTAAGGGTTTTTTTAGAAATAAAAAAGATTTCAGAAGAACCAAATCGATCAAAGTCCTGGATCAATTGTTTCACATCTGCTTTAGATGTCATAAGCATGTGATCGATCCTATTCCAGTCTCTCACTGTCAATTCAAATTTCTCCGGGACAAGGGAGCCAAAGTGGGTATTTTTAAGATCAAAACCAAACACGATAGCACCGGGGTCCATTGCACTCTTTGCCTGAGTCCTTCCCTTTAATCGAACAAACTCGTTAGCTGCATCTTTGATCCAGAGGTCAAATGATCCTTTATTTTGGTCAAAATCGGTGAACAGAATATTTTCCGCATGGATAGAGTATTCATCGATATTTTCCGGATTTCCAAGAAGGAGCATTCCTTGAATGTCAGAAAACTCTAAACTATTGCCTAACTGATCGTAGGTAAAGTTGCAGGAAAGTTCATGCAAGGAAAGATCGGCATTTGGACATTGCATTTTCCCTTCAGCAAAGGCCCCATCGACTTTCGAGCTAATGGCGACCTCATTTTCTTTGATATCAAAAGCAAGGTCAACCCCTTGCGGACCGGCAGAAAGGACTCCTTCAAGCGGTATCTTGGAAAAAAAGAAGGGCTTATCAAAATGATCAAAAAACTGTCCTGCGGAAGTATAAGATCCCTCTACAGTGTCTGCATGAAAACTGACAAGATAGGCGCCTTTCTCTTCACTGCTGTAGTCAATATCTCCATAACCTGAAAAATAAAGGTTATTGCTGAACGTTTCAAGATCTTCAAAATGGATCTTATATCCTTCGAAAATGGCTTGTGACTTGATATCACTGAAAAGAAGACCGGTTCCCTTGTCAAAGTAAGTCCCACCTGCAATCGGAAGGCAGCCATAGTGGTTTCCTGAGAAAAAATTCAAAGTATGATAAGCCGTTTTTTCTGCAACAAGAGGCACTTCTAAAACAAGGTTGTCATTTTTTAATTGAAGCCCATCAGCTCCATAACGGATTGTCACACCTGCTCCATCAAATGAGCCTGTCACATCCGCAAAGCCTGAAAGCACAAGTTCCCTATCGGGGAAAAGAAAGGGATCGACAAACTTACGTAAATCAAGTCCCTTGGCCTTAAACCATCCTTTTTTGATTTTCAATCCGGAGTAGCTCAAATCCTGGTTCAATTTCACAAGCTCTTGATGAACTAGAGGACGCACACTAAGGGGGAATGAGGCAAGATCACTTGACTCTAATGAAAATTCAGGAGTTTGAATCCGATCAATGCAGAAACCAAATGGAATATCGGGGCTATCCTTAGAACGAGCACTTTTAGTTTTAAAAAGACCGTCGACAGAAACTCCGCTTCCCATCTTTTTTAAATCGCATGAAAGCAAAATCTCATCTTCAGATAAGGTCAAAGCGATCCCTTGCTTGATTCTTTCAGCAACAAACGGGGTGAGATCAGCCCCTTTACCGGAAAATGCCAGGTGGAGATTATCACTTGTAATATCAGCCTTACCTTTAAGGCCGGCAAGTTCCATGCTGGCGGAGGAGTTTTGAACCACCCCTTCATGAATCTCTATTTTAGACTGGATATGGGTGAATTTCCAAAGATCAGGATTAATGCCGGTCAATACCAGTTTCCCATTCTCAATTGCGCAGGAAGCATTTAAACTGTTTTGAGGCAAGTCCGCAGTCATATCAAGAAATAAGCTGCCTGAAATACGATCGGCACCGAGGGCCACCTCAAGAGGCTTAATTAAAAGATAGCACTGATCTGCATTCATATGAGGCATCGAAAGGGCTGCAAGCTTGCGGTCTATAAAGTCTAAGCTTAAAGAGCCATTCAATGTCCCTGAAATATACCTGACAGGGCTTAAGTCCGGCTTGATATTATCAAGCGCCCTTTGAGCGAACGAAAATTCCTTATGGCTCACATTGATGAAGTTTATAGTAGCAGCAGGATCTTTAGAGGCCAACTTGGCTGCTGTCAAACTAATGTGAGAGGGCTTTTTATCCGGAGCAAAAGGTTTTAGATCAAGCTCGACTTTCGAA
>CAZOAX010000186.1:0-2235 GCA_964577735.1 uncultured bacterium | reverse complement strand
CATTTAAAGTGGCGTATGAGTCTTCGCCAAAAGAACTCCAGATTCCCTCAGAGAGAAGCTCTGCCTGAAAGCTCTTATCAAGGGTGATTTTTCCTTTTAGACCTCTCATCATTCCATAAAGGTCATTGTCGATGAAAGAGATAGACCCGTTTCCAAAATCAACTGAGGCCACTAAATCATCTTGGGGAGCATTTAAGCGCAGTTCATGGATCTTGGCTTTGATCGCACTTTTTTTATGTTGGAGGATAGCATCCTGAACAAACAAGTCTCCCTTGAGATCAGTTGACAGGACAAGATCTCCACTGATCAAACCAGAAGCAAGCTCCCAATCGCTTGTAGGTGGATATAGTGTATGAAGGAGAGGGTTCAGTTTTTGCAGTTCAAAATCTTTTGCATGCAATCTTCCCTGCCCCTTATCAAAGGACAGCTCCATTTCGCCATTTGCAGATGTCACACAATAAATACTTTTTTCACCTGCGCGCGAAGAATGATCAATTTGAAACTGATATGCATGCTCCGTATCAGGTTGCTTAATTATAAGCTGCCCACGCTTGCTCTTTAGATGTAGATGAACTTTTAGCCATGACTCTGAAGGGGTCATTTGTGATAAAATCTGCTCGACTGTTTCCCGGCAGGAATTCAGCTCAATTTCCGGACCTAAAAGATCCACTTCAATCCCAACAGACTTCTCGAGCGGATGGAAAGTATAACCAATTGCAACAGCTTCAGCTACAAGCTTTCCTTTCTCTCCAAGCACAAGCCGTGGCGCATTCAAAATCAACTGGTTCGGTTTGGCCTGAACATGATCATAGGAAAGATCAAAGCCTGCCTTTGACGCCGCATGCGAAAGATAAAGCTGTAGCGACCATTGCACCAAACTTTGATGAAATGCAAAAACAAGACCTGCCGCACATAAAATAATTAGAGCAATTCTTTTTATAAGCATATGATTATTATACGCTTTCGCATTCTACTAATCATAGCTTAACAGGCGTTAAAAGTCATGAAATTTAAGGGAAATGCCGGTTATAAAGGGAGGGCAATTTTAGGAAAATATTTAAGCAAAGCAGCCTCCAGCTGGGAAGCTTCCATAGGTTTACTGATGTAGTCATCCATACCGGCATTAAAACTTTTTTCTTTATCCCCATCTAAGGCGCTTGCTGTTAACGCGATAATGATTGGCTTAGACGAGAGAGTTGCCCGTATTTGACGAGTGGCTTCATAGCCGTCAAAATCCGGCAACTGGATGTCCATGAGGATTAGATCATGAGTAGCTTCTTGTGCAAGACGGACAGATGTTGCTCCATCAGCAGCAAGAGTAACAATGCACCCCATTAACTCTAAAATGTCTTTACATACCTCCTGATTGATTACGTTGTCTTCGACTACCAGGACCTTTAATCCGGGAAATTTAGAGGTGAGTTTTTTCATGTCGTCGCAACCTCAAAAGGAATTTTAATTGTAAAATTTGTTCCTTCCCCAAGGACGCTGTCTACTGAGATTTCCCCATTCATCAGAGTGATAAGCTCTTTAGAGATTACAAGACCAAGCCCGGTTCCTCCGGTATGGGTTGGTTTGCCTTGCCAAAATTTTTCAAATAAATGAGTCAGTTGATCAGGATCAATTCCAATTCCGGTATCTATAATGTCCATTTTGATAAGAATTTTAGAAGGAACTGCCGCTAAAACCGCAATTTTTAATGAAACTGAGCCTTTTTCTGTGAATTTTAGTGCATTTCCAAGCAAATTGACCAAAATCTCCTTCAAACGGACGGGATCTGCGAAAATTGGAGGAATTTCTTCATTTGGAACTTCTAAATTCAATTTAAGCTTTTTCTGTTCAGCTTTGACTTCAAGAACTTGGATACATTCTTTTGCCAAAGCCACAAGATCGCATTTTTTCAATTCCAATTTGATCTTACCAGCTGCAATTTTGGAGTAGTCCAAGACCTGCTCGATCACCCCCATTAATAACGCTGCTGAACTTTCAATCCGGGACAAGTACTTTTGTTGAACCGGATCCATTTCCGTATTTAAAAAGAGTGAGGCGTTTCCAATGATCCCATTCAGTGGAGTTCTAAGTTCATGGCTAACGGAAGCTAAAAATGCATTCTGTGAACGATTGACTTGATCTCCTACAATACGGGATTCCATCAATTCGGTGGTCACGTCTTCTAATTTTTCAAGATAAGCATTCAACTGCCTTTGAGCTGTTTTTTGCTTGCTGATATCCATG
>CAZOAX010000185.1:0-5174 GCA_964577735.1 uncultured bacterium | reverse complement strand
GGCTCCGCTATCGGACTTGGAACTTTATGGAAAGTCCCATATGTCATCGGACAAAATGGTGGGGGAATTTTCGTATTGATGTACGTTCTTTGCATATTCTTTATTGGAGTCCCCATTTTTATCGCTGAATTATTGATCGGCCGAAAAGCACAAAGAGGTGCTGTTGGGACACTGATCAATTTAAGCAACAACAACGCTGTCTGGAAAAGTGCAGGCTGGCTTGGCGTTATCAGCTCTTTCGTTTTATTATCCTATTATAGCGTTGTAGCTGGATGGGGATTGAATTACACCCTGATGAGCTTGAATCAATTCTCTTTAGGCTTAAGTGCCACTGAAATCAGTGAAGTTTTTAACACCCTTCAACGGTCTGGTGACATTACCTTATTCTGGCAACTTGGGTTTATGGCCCTGACAGTCGCTGTCGTCTATCCAGGAGTACGTGAAGGAATTGAATACTGGAGCAAGTTCATGACCTCTGCTCTTTTCATTCTGCTTTTATTATTGGCCGCATATAGCTTTACACTAGATGGCTTTTCACAAGCAGTTGAATTCATTCTTTATCCTCGACTTGAAAATTTCAAACCGTCTGGAGCACTTGAAGCTCTCGGTCTTGCATTTTTCACCTTAAGCGTAGGTCAAGGAATTATGATCACCTACGGCAGTTACATGCGAAGAACAGATGATATTCCTCGTACTGGCGCCATCATCGGTGCTACCATAGTTTTGATCTCACTTCTTGCCGGCCTCATGATTTTTCCGATCATTTTCACTTTTGGATTTGATCCACAAGGTGGACCTGGGCTCATTTTCCAAACTCTACCCTTCCTATTCGGAAAACTGCCAGGATCCATTATCATTTCCTCAGTATTCTTTATTCTATTCTCTTTTGCAGCCTTAACATCTTCAATGGCAATGCTCGAAGTAGTAGCGGCAAACGCGATGGACCTTTGGGGCTGGACACGAAAAAAAGCGGTTCTTACCGGTGGTGCAGCTGCTTTTATTTTTGGTATTCCAAGCGCACTTTCCCATTCGACTGTACTATTTGCCAACTGGCATGCCATTTACGGCAAAACGTTCTTTGACACAATGGACAACCTCCTTTCAGTCTGGCTTCTTTCTATTGGCGGACTGATCACGGCCTTATTTGTGGGCTGGCGCCTGGATAAAGCCATTGCACAAGACGAGTTTTCAACTGGTTCGCAATGGAAATGGCTATTTAAACCTTGGATATTCCTGATCAGATGGTTTGCACCTTTAGCCATTGTGTTGATCATTCTTCATGCAACAGGTGTTGTAGATATCGATAAACTAATTTTAAACTCAACCCATAAGTGATCATGGCAGACCCTATTCAAATTGAAAATTTAAATCCTCTCATCCGCGAAAGAGTCTCCGCTTGGCTTAATGGCAACTATGATGAGGCTTCAAAAACTGAAGTGCTCACATTGCTTGGAAATCATCCGGAAGAAGCTGTCGATGCTTTTTATAAGTCGCTCACTTTTGGAACCGGGGGCATGCGCGGGATCATGGGTATTGGTAGCAACCGCATGAATCATTACACGGTCCGAGGAGCTACCCAAGGCCTTGCCAATTATCTCCTTTCCCAAAGTGCCGGAAAACCTCTTTCTGTTTTTATCGGATATGACTCCCGTCACCACTCCAAAGAATTTGCTGAGGAAACAGCAAAAGTCTTTGCCGGAAACGGGATCAAAGCCTTCCTGACAACCGACATGCGCCCAACTCCACTTGTATCTTTTGGATGCCGTTTTAAAGAATGTGATGCAGCTGTTATGATCACAGCCTCCCACAATCCTCCTGAGTACAATGGCTATAAAGTCTATGGCGCTGATGGGGGACAAGTCACAAGCCCGCATGATCAGGCTATTGTCGATGAGGTCAATAAGATCCAGGATCCTAACCAGGTCAAGTCAGTCGATTCGGTCAAAAACCCTCTAATTGTCTTTGTAGAAGATGAAGTCGATGATGCCTACCTCAAGGCTATTGAATCGCTCAGCTTCTATCCGGAAGAAAACAAGCTGAGTGGAACTGAGCTTAAGATCATTTACACAAGCTTGCATGGAACAGGTATTACACTTGCTCCTCGCGCGTTAAGACTTTGGGGCTTTCCTTCGATCTCATTTGTAGAAGACCAGATCATTCCTGACCCCAATTTTCCAACCGTCCACTCACCGAACCCTGAAGAAAAAGAAGCCCTAAGGCTCGGAACAGAAGCACTTGTTGCTAAAAATGCTGATATTTTAATTGCTACAGATCCCGATGCTGACAGGGTCGGTGTTGTGGCCATGCATGAAGGTGCCCCCTATGCCTTCACAGGGAATCAAATCGCCTGTATCTGCTTAGAGCATATCTGCCAGGCATTAAAAACTAGTGGTAAAATGCCCGCCAATCCTGCTTTCATCAAGACAATTGTCACTTCCGAGCTATTCAGAATAATTGCTGAACGGTACGAAGCGACCTGTTTTGATGTTTTGACCGGATTTAAATATATCGCAGAAATGCTTCATAAATGGGATCTCAACCCTGGCACCTACCACTACATTTTTGGTGGCGAAGAATCGCTTGGATATCTTTTAGGCACATTCTCAAGAGATAAAGATGCCATTTCCTCCTCTGCACTCATTGCCGAAGTTGCTTCGCATGCCAAACTTCAAGGAAAGACCCTTGTCGATTGTTTGCATGATCTTCATGAAACCTATGGCATCTATGCAGAACGTCAAGTTTCCATCAAATTTGAAGATAGCAAAGCCGGCCAGGATCAAATGAAGCTCGCGATGCAAACATTGCGCGCACAACCGTTCAGCGAAGTCGAAGGTGATACCGTCACTAAAATCGATGACTACCTGACCTCCTCAAGTTTAGATTTGACCACCAAAACAACCACACCTCTTACACTACCTGTTTCAGATGTGCTTGTGTACTGGCTAAGCAATGGTGGCAAATTAATGGTACGCCCATCAGGCACTGAACCAAAAGTCAAAGTCTATGTCGGCATCGTCATTAATGAGTACGAGACCATCCCGGAAGGGGAAGCTGCAGCTGACAAAAAAGCAAAAGAGATGCTTGAAGCCATTAAGGAATTGCTCACTAATAATCAACCCATGTAAACTATCCCGTTATGATTACACTAAACAAATTATCCAAAAGCTATGGAACCAAAGTCCTGATTGACGATGTCACCATGACCTTCAATGAAGGAAACCGCTACGGCCTCACAGGCCCTAATGGAGCTGGCAAAACGACACTGCTTAAAATGATGATGGGCGTAGAAGAACCCACATCCGGCACCATTACACTTCCCAAAAAAATGGGCATGTTAAAACAAAATATCGAACCCTATAAAGATTTCCGCGTGATCGACGTGGTCATCATGGGCAATAAAAACCTCTGGGATGCCCTTGAGGAGCGTGATCGCCTCTATGACATGGAGATGACGGACGATATTGGCATGCGCCTTGGAGAACTTGAAGGAATTATCGCAGAAGAGGATGGTTATTCCGCTGAATCCAATGCAGAAATGATCCTTTCCGGTATGGGCCTTGATGCGGACATGTTCGAAAAGAAAATGCGCGAGATCCCAACGGGACTCCAATTTAAGGTCCTACTTTGCCAAGCACTCTTCGGCGAACCTGATGCCCTTCTACTCGATGAACCGACAAACCACCTCGATCTTGAATCGATCCGTTGGCTCGAGAAGTTCCTCTTCAATTATAAAGGTACACTCATCGTCATCAGCCATGACCGCCACTTCTTAAATGCGGTGACCACCCATATCGCTGACATCGACTATGAAACGATCATTCTCTATCCAGGCGACTATGACAGCATGGTGGAGACCAAAACAGCTGTCAGGGACAGAGCTGAAATGGACAACAAGTCCAAAGAAAAGAAAATTGCTCAACTAAAAGAGTTTGTTTCCCGATTTGGAGCTGGTACACGCGCAAGCCAAGTACAATCCCGTATGCGTGAAATGGAAAGACTTCAGCCAACCGACATGAAGAAGTCCAATATTCAACGCCCCTATATTCGCTTCATCCCCTTTGAAAAACAACCGGGTGAGATTATTCTAAAAGTCCAGGATATCAAAAAGTCATATGATCATGAAGTGATCAAAAAACTTTCGATCGAGATCAAACGAGGCGACAAGATCGGAATCATCGGAAATAACGGCCGCGGCAAAACGACATTGATCCGCATGCTTGCCGGTACTTCTGCACCCGATCAAGGCAAGGTAGAGTTTGGACATCAAGTGCTCTTCAGCTACTTCCCTCAAAACCACACAGAAGTGGTCGACAAGAAAACAGAAGACACCTCCTTCGACTGGTTAAAAGAGCGCAAACCTGGTATTTACGATCAGGAAATCCGCAGCGTCCTTGGTAAGATGCTATTTTCCGGCGATGAAGCCTTTAAGAAAGTCAAATCGTTATCCGGTGGTGAAACCGCACGTCTAATGATTGCAGGGATGCTCTTGTCTGACCATAATGCACTTATCCTGGATGAGCCTAATAACCACTTGGACCTTGAAGCTGTCTCAGCCCTTGCCTGGGCCCTTAATGAGTACAAAGGAACCGTTATTGTAGCAAGCCACGACCGCGACCTCATTGGGACAGTCGCTAAAAAGATCATTGCATTTGAAGCAGATGGGATCCATGTGTTTGATGGAACCCTCGATGAGTATCTAGCCCGTAAAGACGCCCTAATGGAGAAAAAGTAATGGATAGACCGGAACCATTTCAAACGCATTTTCCTTCCCCGACCCGTAAAGACATCAATGCTCTTTCCGACGATGAGAAGGTCCATAAGATTGAATACCACTTCCGGTCTATCATGGAAACCCTTGGGCTTGATCTCACGGATCCTTCTTTAGAAATGACTCCCTACCGAGTCGCTAAGATGTATGTCAAGGAGATCTTCTCAGGCTTAAACCCAAACGAATTTCCTCGCATTAGCTTTTTTCCACATACACCCCATGATCAAAAAAACAGCTCCATGGTACTGGTGAAGGCCTCCTTTACCAGTTTCTGCGAGCACCACTTTGTCCCCATGCACGGCAGAGCCTACGTCGCCTACCTGCCAGGAACCAAGATCATCGGTCTCTCCAAAATCTCCCGGATCATCCGCTATTTCTCCAAACGCCCGCAGGTGCAGGAACGGAT
>CAZOAX010000184.1:0-5190 GCA_964577735.1 uncultured bacterium | reverse complement strand
AATTATACTTTTTGATGGACCCATCCTTGCAACGCTTGACTTTCCGGCCATTGAACAACTTGTTTTGCGGCACATCGACTGCTTTTTTTTCTATATCGGAATGGTCATCCTCAAGATCATCAAAAAAATTTGTTAAGTAGGTTGGATTCATTGTGATACCGATTTGACTTACATCTCTATATCAGTTATTTCTTGGTTTTACAAGGAGCACTATATGGCAGATCTAAAAAATAAAGTAGCAATTGTAACGGGTGCATCTAAAGGGATCGGGGCTGCCATTGCTAAACATTTTGCAAAGGCGGGTGCATCGGTTGTGGTCAATTACTCTTCGTCTAAAGAAGGGGCTGATCGCGTTGTGGAAGAGATCAAAAAGAATGGCGGCAAGGCGATCGCAGTGAAAGCCAATATGACAGATGCCAAAGAGATCGATCATCTATTTGCTGAATCCAAAAAAGCCTTTGGAAAACTCGATATCCTGGTCAATAACGCAGGTATTTATGAATTTATGCCACTTGAAGGGGTGACGGAAGAGCATTTTCATAAGCAATTTAACCTCAATGTTCTAGGTCTTATGCTGGCGACAAAAAAAGCAGCCACAGAATTTGGGCCCAAAGGGGGAGTTGTCATCAATATCAGCTCAGTTGCCGGTGTATCTCCACTTGCGAATGCCTCGGTCTATAGTGCGACTAAAGCGGCTGTTGACGCCATCACAAAATCGCTCGCGAAAGAACTTGGACCAAAAAATATCCGTGTGAACTCGTTAAATCCGGGTATGATTGAAACAGAAGGTGTGCATGCAGCAGGTTTTGATCAATCGGACTTCCGTAAACAAATTGAACGTGAAACACCCCTTGGCCGCATTGGCCAGCCAGACGACGTAGGAACAGTCGCCGTCTTCCTTGCCTCTGATCATTCCGGCTGGGTGACAGGCGAGACCCTCCTCGTCTCCGGCGGCAACCGTTAACATATAAAATTCAACACTGAGACACAGAGACGCAGAGGCACAGAGAAAACACCCTCTCTCTGTCTCTGTGTTGAATTTAAAAGATTCAAGCTAGGAGTTCAATTAGGGTGGGGAAGCTTGTCTGGATGAGCTTTTGGTCAGTGTTCAGGAGGATGTAATCGATTGGGTGCAACGCAGCCAGCATTTCGATCACAGCTTCGTCTGATTCCCCATTTATGGCAGCCATAATAGAGTGTCCGGTCGTTTTTTTATGTTTGGCAAGCGTGTGGACTATTTGACTTGTGGGAGGCGTGTTGCCTGGAAGCGACACAAGCGAACAAGGGTGATCTTTAAGGGCTGCTTGAAGGGCGTGAATGTGTTCTGAATCAAAGATTTTGTTAGATGCATCGATTTCAAGCAAACGTTTAGCAAGCTCAGGGAGCGTCACACGCGCGCATCCAAACTGTTCGATTGCAATGCTTGCGGCGACATTGGCAAAATGGATTGCTACAGGTAATGGCAGTTTATTGGCGATTGAAATCGCAAGCATCGCAAGCACGGTGTCACCGGCGCCGGTCACATCTTTCACTTGTTTTGCAGCGACGGGGAAGTCTTTTCGAGAGGAACCGTTTTCAAAAAGAGAAATGCCATCTTCAGAGCGGGTCACCATCAGATATTGAGCGTTGGTATTGGCTAAGATTCTGGCAGCAGCCTCATCCAGGGTGTGCTTTAAATCCAGGTGCGCGGCTAAATAGGCTTCTTTCAAATTCGGTTTGATCAAATTCACGTGGGCGTAGCGTTTGAAATCAGCACCTTTTGGATCAGCAATAATGAAAATATTCAAAGCGCGTGCTTGAGCGATCAGTTCTTTAAGTAACCTGTCAGATAAAAAACCTTTACCGTAATCGGAAATAGCAACTGTTTGAACATCTTTAAGTAATAGGGGAAGCTTTTGAATGAGCGCTTCTTCAAGTTCACGGCTGATAGGGCTGATCGTCTCATGATCGACTCGGACGATTTGTTGACCATCTGCAACGATCCGGTTTTTGACGGGAGTGTCAAATCCTTTTTCTTCAAGGATTCCTTGAACATCGACACCTTCAGCTGCAAGCGATTCCTTCAACGTCTGACCGGCACCATCAGCTCCTACACGGCCAAGTGCGACAACCTCAGCTCCCATGGAGATCAGGTTTAAGATAGCATTTCCAGCCCCACCGGGTCTTTTTTCTGATTTGATCACTTCTACGACTGCGACAGGTGCTTCTGGAGAAATGCGTTTAGCTTTTCCGATCGTGTAGGTGTCAAGCATGAGGTCGCCTGCTACTAGCACTTTTTTACGGTCCAATCTGCTGAAATTGCCAATAAGATTTACCATGTCTGATCCACAAGTAAGTGGTTTTTAATGTAGTCGGAAACAGCTTCATTTAAAGGAGTTGTTTCAGCTGCATCACCAATCGCTTTTTTAGTTCTCGTCATATTTGCAGCGCTGTAATTTTGATATTTGCCAAGCAGATCCTCCGGCATGGGGATATATTCGATTTTGGCCGGTATGTTCAATGCTTGAAAAACGTATTTGGCAATATTATTCCATGTGTCTGGTGTTCCAGAACCAATGTTATAAATGCCAGTCGCATGGTTATTCAAGAATGCACACGTCATCTTTGCTGCATCTTTGGCGTAGATGAAATCACGCATCTGCTCCCCATCTTTATACTTAAATGGCTCAGAGGATTTAAACAGGCGGACGACCTTTTCTTTTTTTACTAGCGGAAGCATGTGGAAGATGGTGGAGGCCATGCGTCCTTTATGACCTTCATTCGGTCCAAACACGTTAAAATACTTAAGGCCTGTTACTTGATCTAACACGCCTTGGTTGGAAAGCCATAGGTCAAACAAGTGCTTGGAATAGCCATACATGTTCAAGGGCTGCAGTGTATTTAACGCATCTTCGTTATCATTGAATCCTTGCATCCCATCGCCATAGGTAGCAGCTGATGAGGCATAGATAAAGCGATGACCATGCTGCAGGGCATATTCAGCTAAGTTGACACTGAAGCGATAATTGTTTTCTAAAAGGTAGCTTGCATCCCGTTCAACTGTGCTTGAACAGGCACCGAGGTGGATAATGGATTCAATCAGCTTTTCCTTGCCTTTCAGCCATTCAAAGCAGGCTCCTTTTGGCAGAATATCGATAAATTTCTTGCCGACAAGGTTTCTCCATTTATCTGTTGTACCGAGTTCATCGAAAATGACAATATTGTTGATCCCTTTGTCGTTAAGGTGACGAACCACGTGGGACCCGATAAAACCGGCACCGCCAGTCACGATGATCAATTGTCCATCTGAGAGTTTTGCCATGGTTTATCGTCCTATTTTTTTTTCGATTTCAGTAATTGCGGATGTGTATTCCATGACCCGTTCATCATGGGATTTTTTAACAAGTTTGACGCTTGACATCACAGTGGAGTGGTCGCGCCCAAATATTTCCCCGATCTTGGTGAAGGGGAGCTTTAGATACTCTCTGCAAAGGAACATGGAGATCTGGCGCGGATGGGCGCAGTCACGCGATTGGGCCTTGCTCAGGATATCGTCTGGTCTGATCCCATAATGGTCAGATGTGGCTTGGATGATCTTCTCAGCAGTTAGCGCATTGTGTTTTTCAGCAAGGAGGAGATCAGAGAGATAATGTTTTGCAAGCTGCACGGTCATTGGGCGGAAGATCGGTTGTCCTGGACCTTGGCTGTTGATGTGCGAACGCAGGATCAAAGCTTCAAGGGCGCGCATAACTGCTTTTGGTCCACTGACAAAGGATTCGATCAGGAATTCGCCTACTCTTGGTGGAAGAGGGTAGTTAAGGGCTGCTGCTTTCTTCTTCAAAAGAGGCTCGATCCTTTTTTCTTTTGCAACATCAAGGGATAGGACAATGCCCCATTCAAAACGGCTCACAAGGCGGGGTTCGATATCCACAAGCTCTTTGGGATGGCATTTTGCAGAGAGGATGATCTGTTTTCCCATCAACTGCAGCTCGTTGAAAGTGTGGAAAAACTCCTCTTGAGTGGCCCCTTTTCGGCTAAAGATATGCACATCGTCAATAATTAAAAGATCTGTATTCCGGTATTCCTGCCTGAATTTGGTCATTTCACCGGACCTGATGGCGGCCACGACGTGATCTGTGAACTTTTCGGCTCTAGAATAGATTACTTTTTTGCCGAGTTTTTCCTGCTCTTTTGCAATTCCCATCAGCAAATGGGTTTTCCCAGCTCCGGATAGACCGTAAATATAAACAGGGTTGAAGTCATACAAGTTTTGGTTGGCCACTTTGAAAGTGACCTCATTTTCCTCTAGAGGTACGAAATTTTCCAAAGTGCAAAGCGGATCCAGCTGATCAAAGGTCAAATGAAAGACAGGTCTCGGCGCTTCTTTGGCATCTTTTAGTGACTGGATAGAAGGAGCTGCTTTATTGCCGACAGCTAGGTGGACACGGATTTTTTTATGATTGTTGTTGACGAAGGACTTGGCAATTTTTGGGCGGATGTGTTCTTCAAACCAGATCGCTTGAAAGGAATCTTTAGCCTCAAGGTAAAGGTTCCCTGCATCAAACTTAAGGACTTTTAAAGAGCGGAGCCATTTTTTGACTGTCTCCGCTCCAAGCTCTTTTTCCTGCTGTAGAAGAAATTCTTCCCACGCTTTCATCGCACTCTATTTTTTAATAAGAACTGGTTTTGCTTGCATTTGTTTAGTGGTCCACCACTGTTGCGCAATTCCAAGTACCATAGAGGAGAGCCAATAAAGGTTCAAGCCTGAAGGGAAGTGGTAGAACATTAGTGTAAATACAACAGTCATCATCGTGCCCATTGCTCTTTGCTGTCTTTGCGCATCTGTCATGTCGTTTGGATCAGCAGGTGCCGGGCTCATCATTTTTTGTTGGAGGAACATTACACCGCCAAGCAAGAATGGAAGCAAGTGGAAGTCATTTCCAATAAAGAAGATCGGGTACTTCCAGCTGAATAGCACATCAGGCGCTGACAAGTCGTCAATCCAACCCGGAATAAAGGACGCACCTCTTAACTCGAATGTCGATTTCAAAAGATCGAACATCCCGATCAAAAATGGCATCTGGATCAACATCGGTAAGCAGCCGGAAAGGGGGTTGACGCCTCTTTCACGATACAGGTTGATGATCTCCATCTGGGATTTTTGCGGATCTTTCTTGTATTTATCCTGTATAGCTTTCACTTCAGGCGCAA
>CAZOAX010000183.1:0-5210 GCA_964577735.1 uncultured bacterium | reverse complement strand
GGAAAAAATGAGCAGTCAGTGACATGATACCCCACTTTTGTTAACATAGGCCTTACCATCCTTCGGTCTTGCAAAAACCAAACACCACCCTCTTGTAGTCCATTCATAAGAAGCAAATAGGGGTTATTTGAAATATCTTTATCCAATAGCTTGTAATTATAGCTGCGCAATAAGCTCCCTAGTAATACTCCATCCTTTTTTAAAAATTGATCATGAATTCTTTTCCATAAATCTTCAAATTTAGAAGGGTTTACGTAGGGAAAAAAATTGGCTGCGATAACAAGGTCCACCGGCTTTAGAGGAGTATACGAAGTGATATCAGTTTCTACTAGTTCGAGCTGCCCTTGATCCACATAATCTTTATTTTCTTTAGCGAGAATATCTAAACCTACTTTCGAGGAATCAATAGCGGTGACATGCCACCCATAATCGAGTAAATATTTGACATAAGGGCTATTACCAGATCCAAGATCGAGAACAGACTTTCCCTTCCCTTCGGCAAAATCCTGCATGTGTTCAATTGCAAGGGGCAAGGAGGGAGGCTTACCACCTCTAGTGAAGTGATCCCAATAGGCTTTTCTGTTCATGAGCTCACCGGGAATAAAAATCTCTTCCTTTCCCCCTTGCCAATAAGCGCATGAATCTCTGATTGATTTCCAAATCACCTCAATATCACGCGCAGTCTCATCTGTCATTTCTACAGGAGGCCTTTGTATATTCGGATTGCGCAGCATTCTAAAATGTTCAGAATTCGTTTGATCATTAACGGGTCGGATTTTTAATTCAGGTTCCATCATATGCTCATTTGTTAAATGTGTTAGGTGTATTTTTTTAGAGATTGAAAGGATAAGTGAGCATAAAACTCACTTGCTGGAGGTTTCTTGGGCAATTATGCCTATATAGGCTTTGCAAGAAGCGAACGGTGCATTCTAAATCACACTTCACATAAGTGTACTCAAGCTCAACATCGACTAAACGATAAGCGATCGATCCATAGCCACGGAAATGATTCAAATGAATATTCCGATTCCCAAAGCCACCTTCACCGATCAACTTGCCTCTAAAATAATGCTGATAGTTATAACGGTACTCTGATGCAATGGCGCCACGCATCCAAGGATAGCCCTCAATGCCCATGCCAACAGCGCCAAGGCCATATAGACGCCACACATACTCATCTAGGCATATCCATTCTTTACCAATAGCTGCATGAAGCTCTGTGTCAAACAAAGAATGGTGGATAAAACTGGGGTCTCTCAAGCCAACGGCCATCGGTTCGACAAGTTCAAGGCCAACAGAAAATGCAAACAAATCCCCTCTTGCATCATCTAGAATCACATATCTCCCTGTCTGTTTCAATTGATCAAGCGTAAAGTTATGCTGATGCGTACTTGTCCCTCTTGCTTCCACTTCGAAACACACATCAGTCGAAAGAGCAAACAACAGCCCAGCGTTGGCGAAAAAATCATCTCCAGGATAGCGACAGTTGCCTAAGCTTTCAAAATGCTGATAGCCCAGCTCTAAAGATGCAACGGGCTGAAGCACACGATCAATCCAAGGCAATTCATCCGTCGCAAAAAGCAAGCTTCCGGCAATTAATGCCGGAATAATAAACTTAAAGCGCATTTGCGGTAATCCAATGTTCTGCTTCGATGGCGGCCATGCAACCGGAACCGGCTGCTGTGATCGCTTGTCTGTACATAAAGTCTTGTACATCGCCTGCTGCAAATAAGCCGGGAACACTTGTTTTGCAAGAACCTGGCTGAACTTTGATATAGCCGTTGTCGTGCAGATCGACTTGTCCACCTAAGAATGCAGTGTTCGGCACATGTCCGATCGCAAAGAATACACCTCCAGCCGGACGGATCGTTTCTTTACCAGTTTTGAAGTTCATGATCCGAACTTCTCTCACAACTGAATCTCCCATCACCTCTGTTACGCCACTGTCCCAAAGAATTTCGATCTTAGGATGGGATAGGGCTCTATCTTGCATAATTTTAGAGGCTCTTAATTCATCTCTGCGGTGCACGATATACACCTTCTTACCAAACTTAGTTAGAAATGTCGCTTCTTCCACAGCTGAGTCCCCGCCTCCGATCACATAGAGGTCTTGATTACGGAAAATTGGCATCGCTCCGTCACAGACGGCACAAGCGGTTACTCCTTTTTGCCAGAATTCACCGTCATTGGCTCCTTTGATATCTAAACGCTTGGCTGTAGCCCCTGTGCAAACAATCACGACATCAGCTTCAAAGGAATGTTTTTTCCCTTTTACAATGAACGGACTCTTGCTACAGTCTACAGACTCCACATCTTCAGTTAACATCTCAGTGCCAAACCTGATCGCCTGTTTACGGCAATTTTCGATCAATTCAGGGCCCGAGATCCCTTCTGGAAACCCTGGGAAATTCTCGACATCCGTTGTGGTCATCAATTGACCACCTGCCGGACCTGAGAAAAAACCTTCAAACATCACAGGTGAAAGATTTGCGCGCGCGGCATAAATTGCTGCCGTGTATCCTGCCGGCCCCGATCCAATAATGACAACCTTTGTCTTTTTCATAATCACCTCATTTCAAATAACTAATTTTGGCCGATCTCCGAGTTTTCACCAAGAGTTTTTTAATGCATTTGAACTTGAGTTTTCCAATCAAAAGAAATAGAATTCCTTATATGATGATCGGCTTCAACAATCCCCTCCATTCGTTCAAACCTAGACCCGTAGCGATACCTGGTTGCATATTGGCATTGCGAAATTGGAACAAAATAATCCAAACAGCTTTAAAGTCCAAAAGAAATACCGCAGAAAGATTATTCATTGTGGCCAAAATAAGCCATGAAATGGCAAAAATCTCACTTATCATAGGCATCGCATGCTTACTTTTAAAATCCTACTTTTAGCTGTCCTTATCAAATAGGCGCATGATCCCGTAAACAAGCCCCACGATAACAGAAATTTGCACAAACAAGACCAGACTTCCCTTCGTAAACTCCCGTAGGATCATTTTTTCTCCGGCCTGCAATTTAAATTGATCTTGCAGATGAAGCGCGTCACGAAGATATCTCCTACGATCAAGTAACATGGAATAGTCATTTTTGAATGAAATCATCACTTGCGAGACTCGCAAGACTTTAATCATTACCCCACAACCCCACAGCGAGTCTTTATACCTTTCTAATTTAGCAATCTCCTTCTTATCTAAGTACTTTGTGATACCTGGCTGATCTAAACACCAAACAGCTAGATCATATCCCATTAAATCCCCGGAGTCATAGAGTTTCATGATTCCCCACTTTACAAGTGGTATTTCTTTCGATTTTACTCTACTGTCTTCACTAGAGTTATCTATGGCTGTTGTTACAGTTGTTTCAATGAACTTCAGTATACTGCCCATTGCCTCAGTAAAAAACTGTTCATATTCAGGATTGTGAGCTTTTTCTGTTAAAAGGTTATGGATAAATTCTAAATAGAGAACGCAGTCAATATACGCGACACTGCAGTTTTCCATGATTTTTTGGATCAGTAGTAGCGTTATTTGATTATCAGAGATCGATGCGAACTTGGGCTTTGTTAGTAAAAATAGACTGAACAGCTCTACAGCTTTTCTTTCTATGCCTACGTCATCGCCCATCAACATGAATGTGTCATAAAGAGATAAGAGAGCGTTCGATTTATTTTTAAACCACGCAAGCTTGGCAAAATCAAGGCGCATTTGGCATGTGAATAGCTTGTCTTGACGAGAAAGAAATGGGCTTACATCCTCTGATTCCAGGATATCCCAAATCCGCATTACCCCTTTTGTTTGCTCACGGTTCATCGCTCGTTCAAAGAACCTCGTCACAGCACATGATGCACCTCTAATGAGTTGGTATACAAGTTCCCGATCATTTTGCCATGTAGCTTTCCACCAGGAATCAGGCTCCAGGAATTTCATAGAGCCTTCTGATTCCAGTTTACTCATCAATAAACGACAATCCTGATCAGCAATTACTCCTAAAAGTCTTTCTAATATGCCCATTGGAGCATTTGGAATGCATAGGCTCCATTGTTGTTGAAGCTTTTTCTGTTCATTAGGTACTTTTGCTGCCCATTCAAAAGCCTCTTTGTAATCTTTTCGCTGTAAAGATTCCTGATGTTCGCTCAAAAGCAAAGAATTAAGGATCATTCTTACGTCTTCAGATAAGTCAAGATCAAGCGGAACTTTCTTTACAATTTCGCGGACCTTCTCCTTTTCAAAGTGATGACAGGATTGAATAAAAACACTCAGAACTTCACTAGTCCAATTCAAAAAACCTGCAAAAAAAAGATTCTTCAACTCTTTATGGAGATTGCGATCGTAAGCTTGTCTTACAACTTTTTGAATGATTTCATCCGGAATGACGAGGTCTTTTTGAAAACGGATCCAGTTTTCCATGCTTTGTGAAAATTCTTCATCAGAATTTCCATTCCCAAGGACTTCTAAAAGAGGATACAAAAAACAAGCATGATTTTTTTTTAGCTGTTGAAGATAAAAGGAGACTCCATCCTTATTGGGTGTACTTGCCAATAGCTTCAAAACTTCTTTAACTTTCAGATCATGCTTACGATCAAGGTTCTCGATCAATCCGACAATGAAAGAGCGCTCATTCCATGCTTCCGGAGACTCTGCTAAAAGCTTCAGCAATATAAAGAAATCGTCTTGAGGATCTTTTATGCGACGCAAGATAGATGCTTTTAATGTCTCGATGCTTTGTAGAGAGTAAGTTTGCATGAAATCAGAGAGTGCATCAAATTTTTCACCGGTCAAGTCTTTAGCAAGCTCACGGATAACAGTCATTTCCTTTGGCTCAACTGCAAAAATCTTTAACCGATGCGCTTCGTAGGCGAGATTCAAGATCAATTGAGGTGACAGGCTCGACTGAAGTAATTTTTTGATCAGAATTGGCAATCTATCTTTTACCTTTGACTGGATCCGATTATCAGTGATTGTCCGCAAACAACTGATAAGCCCCTCCAAAAGAACATTCGATTCAATATGATTTGCAAGTGTCAGATACACTTTCAAGGCAGAATCGATCTGCAATAGATTCGGTTTATTCATCCGCTTAAGAACAATTTCTAAAAATGCATCTTCTTTTCTTCCAGATTCCAAATGGGATTTCATTAGATCAAAATACAACGCTTCCAATACGTCATGCCGATCATTTTCAATAGGTTCGAAATATTTCCA
>CAZOAX010000182.1:0-5277 GCA_964577735.1 uncultured bacterium | reverse complement strand
GTTTTATGCGAAGTACCATGACGAGGAATGGGGTGTGCCTGTGCATGAGGATAAGCATTTGTTTGAGATGCTGATTCTTGAGGGGGCGCAGGCGGGATTGAGCTGGGAGACGATTCTGAAGAGGCGGGATGATTACAGGTTGCTCTTTCACGGGTTTGATCCGATCAAGGTGGCGAAGATGAGCGATAAGGATCTTGAGAAGGTGCTTCTGGATCCACGCATTATCCGGAATCGGTTGAAAGTGTACGCCGCAAGGACAAACGCGCGTGTCTTTCTTGAAATTCAAAAGGAATTTGGCTCGTTTGATCGTTATTTATGGGCGTTTGTTGGTCATAAACCTATTGTCGGTAAGTGGAAGGTCTTGAAAGAGGTTCCTGTTAGTACAAAAGAGAGTATAGCCTTGTCAAAAGATTTGAAAAAACGTGGGATGACTTTTGTTGGCCCGACTATTATGTATGCATATATGCAAGCTGTGGGCCTAGTTAACGATCATATTGCCTGCTGTGTGAGGAAAGGATGAGCCAGCCCTTATCATGTGCGGGACTATGGAGAACCCAGCTTTGCAATCCGGAATTCACCGGCAAGGACAGGCTCGTCAAAGATTTGCCCTTTGAAATAATGGACCTCCTATTCAACAAAATTAAAGAGCAACCAAGATGGGAAAATTGGAAAAAATGCATTGCTCTTGAATTTAAGACGAAAAAATCTGTCAATATCCAGTTTCTTGTTCGGATGATGCTTAAGCGCAATTATAAGCTTAAAGATCTCTTGAGAATGGCAGCACGTATTTATGATCTGTCCGTAAAAGAGTGTTTTTACATACAGGGAGCATTTTCATCAATTGAAGATGAAAGATCTGCCGCAGATCATGATCTTTCCAGAGGATATCTGAAGGATATTGCATTTGAAACGCTGAAGGAATTAGCAGATCTTATTGTAAAGGCGCCTTCCTGGAAGCGAATGGGAGATGGCCTTGGATTTAACTTTTATGCATGTCATCAGTTTTTAAAGCCGCGTGAAATGTTACGCATGTGGTTAGTTCAATTTCCCGAAGGAACTTTAAGCCGGATTTACTTTGAAGCAAAAAGATTAAATTATGATGAGGTTTGTCAATATATAAGTGAAATTCCACTTGAAAAAAAGAGTGCCATGCTTGCGCGAGATCCTCACGCTTTTAATCCTGAATCAAGGCAGGTCACCATTTTTGATATGGACCGTTTAGATCAGTGGTATGGCCTGTGTGGGATAATAATCGATTGGAATATTGTCAGTTTCATTTTGTTTAACAGCTACTTTGCAACTAAAGACGATATTTGGCTATCGGGGAATGTAAACTTAGCTCAGCTGAGGGTTGCACTTAATTGTTCTTATGGCTTCTATTACCTTTGTTTTGAGATGTTTTTAAGAGAAAAGCAATTTGAACCCAAAAATCTTGCAGGAGTCACTTATAATCAAATGGCTTTTCTAGCGGAGGTAATTGCTTGCGATAGCCAGATGTGTGAAGGTTGTTTTGGGGAGCTTATCAATCAAAATATCCCGAACTGTTCCTTTAGGGTCAATTATTTATCTATAAGGCGTTTTTACTGTCTTTTCTGGCAGTGCAATAGAGCACTAGACTTAACGCAATTTTACAATAAAACGATCAATCTTCTGAGTCCTTCACACGCTAGTACGACTAAGATTTTAAGTTACGCCTATGAGACAATTCATCCCATGCGCTACCATCATTAACGTGTAAAACTTTACAAGAGAAAAGTTATGCAACTCGATGTCACACCGTTGTCCTATAAAGGTCAATGGCAAAAAAATGCACTCACTCATAGCGATAATAAATTTGAAAATACGTCAATTCAAGACGTTTCTTATGTAATCATGAATGACTTCGTGACAAAGATCCAGTTAGAAAAAAGATGGAAAAACTGGAAGCCTGCAATAGAAAAAGAATTAAAAATTCCATGTGATAAGGAATGGACACTACAATTATTTGGTAAGGCTATGACCGATCGAGGTTTTAGATTACGGAACCTTGATAATATGGCTGGGAAAATGGGAGATTCTTCTGTAAGGAAGTGCTTTTATACAGAATCTCAAGCTATCGACATTGAACTTGAGCAAGCGCGAATTTCAGCTAATAATGATCAATCAATGGGTTTTTTAGGAGATATTTCTGAATGCACACTGCGGGAAATATCCGCTCTCATATCAGCCGATCCTTCCTGGAAGTTAATGGGAGATGGCCTGGGATTCAATTTTAGTAAGATTAATGATTTCAAAGATCCTTATGAGATGCTCAGCGCTTGGGTGAAAATTTTTCCTCAAGGTACCTTGAAAAGGATTAGCTTCGAAGTCGAAAAGATAAAACTTACCAAGGTAGGTGAGTATTTAAATGCAATTCCTTTAATAAAATTTGCCGAAATTGAAATCGGAGATGCTCATGTAAATTATCCGGAAGGAAGAATGACAACCATTTTTGATATGGAAAGATTAGAAGAAATTTTTCTGGCAAATGATGATCAACTGGATTGGGTGCCTATAGTTGGAAAATTCAAATATAAAAAAACATCGGACATTTGGTTGTCAGGTGATATTGATTTAGGCAAATTGCAAGGTGCGTTCAAATCCATTTCTAAAGCGCATGCTCAATACTGCAACCAGTTCATACAAGAGGTTAAATCGGGACGTTTTGAGCCAAAATCTTTACAAGGTGTGACCTATAATCAAATTAGATATTTGGCAGGGACTCAAAAAATAAGGGATAATCAAATGGTGGCTTTGTCAAAGCGTTTATCACCTTGCGATGTTCGACGAGCTAATATCTCACTTGATCAATTTTTTTCCATCTATTGGCAAATGAACGAAGACTGTGATTTGAGTATATTAGTAAAAAAAATGGATCAGATAGTGTATCAACATGTCTTCTGTGGTTCATGCTCGTTGGAGGAACGTTGTAATGAAATGATCCCTAAGAGATATTACTCACCAGGCCTCGCGAAAGAGAACATGAAAAAGAAAGAAACAGTGTAGGAAAGTCCCCTGACCAAGGTCAGGGGAACTTTTTATGAGAATAACTTGTAGATCTCGATACTGACTTCAAAGATAACAAACGCAGCAAGGAGGGCAAGCACAAGGTTGCCCCCTTTCACAATTTGTGGAGCAAGTTGATGTTGATATCTCCATTTTGCCACCATGATGATCGGGAGAAGCCCGAGCAAAAGCGCGCTTCCATAACCACCGGCTAAGTCTAAAGCAGAAAGAAAGATGTTCGGGTAATTCATCGCGATCACAAGTGGCGGAAGGCAGATCATCGAGAGTAAAAGAAGTTTTCCTTTCGGTGTTTTTTTGATCTTCAAGCCGTCTGCTAAAAAGTCTTTTAGCCCAAGCGCTACACCATAAAATGAGGTGAGGAGGGCAAAAAAGGCAAAGTACTGCCCGAGGGTGTAGATGTAAGGGACATCAAGGTGGTGTTTTAGTGGATATACGGCATTGTGTCCTTGTTCAAGGGCGTTTTCCAGGCCATCAGGGCCACTGAAAGGGATGATTCCGAGGATAAGCCATTGCCAGATGATGTAAGTGACAAGAGGGATGAGCGTGCCGATCCAAATGCTTTTCGTGATTTTTCTTCTATCGTGATTGAGGTAGGTCACAAGCGTTGGGACAATTCCTTGGTAGGCAAAAGAGATAAAAGCGATTGGAAGAGCCATCAAAGAAAGGCTCCAATTACTGCGTTCGAGGTTCGGTATCTCAACAAAAGGCAGACCGATCAGAACAAATCCCAAGTAAAGAGCGCCAAGAGAGAGCATAAGAAAGAAATTAAACTTACTGACAAGCTTTGCTCCGCCGTAAATGAAAGGAGAAAAAAACAGTACAAATAATAAAGGTCCCATGGAACGAGGGATCCATTCGCCAAAAACCTGGCTTAGGATGTCCCCGCAGCCCACGATGTAAGCAATGGTCAAACAATAGAATAAAAAGAGGTATAGTGCCCAGGCAAAAGCTTTTCCTGGCCATCCGAGGGTTTTTTCTGCCATGGTGACAATATTTGCGCCTTCCTCCATTTGGAGGGATAGTTCCAAAAAGAGTAAGCCTGTTAATGTCATGAACAACCAGCACACGACGTAAAGTGCAAGCGAAGGAATAAATCCTGCTGGACTTGTTAAAACGGGAAGGGCGAGCATACCGCCGCCAATTGTGGTGCCTGCAACGAGCAAAGCTCCGCCAAGGACTGAACCTGATTTTGATATATTTTCCATAGGGAAATTATAACGTAATTACTCTATTCCACGGTAACAGATTTTGCCAGATTGCGGGGCTGGTCAATGTCGGCTTCCCGTTCGAGTGCCACAAAATAAGCAAAAAGTTGAGTGACAACAGTTGTTAAAATGGGAGCGAGTGGGTCAAGCGTCTTAGGAACATAGATAATGTCATCGGCAAGAGCAGCGGCTCCTTCAGCCCCTGTTTCTGCTATGGCAAGCACTAGACCATTTCTTGCTTTGACCTCCTGGATATTGCTTAGCATTTTGGAATAAGTCGTATGATTTTGACAAAGGGCAAGAGTAGGGCATTCCGGACTGATCAACGAGATCGGGCCATGTTTCATTTCTCCGGCAGGATAGCCGTTGGCGTTAATGTAGGAGATTTCTTTTAATTTTAAGGCGCCTTCAAGTGCTGTTGGATACATGAAATTGCGCCCAAGAAAAAAGAAGTTTTGATAGTGACTGTATTTTTTAGCAAGAGCCTGAATCTTCGGTGTTTCAGCAAGGACTTCTTTGACTTGATCGGGAAGTTTTTCAAGCGCCTCAATAAATTTTTGCCCTTCTTTTTTCGGGAAATGGTGCATACGGGCCAGTTTTAAAGCGACAAGCATGAGGATGATTAGTTGGCTTGTAAAGGCTTTTGTTGAACAAACGCCAATTTCAGGCCCAGCTCTTAAATAGATGGTTCCATTGGCCTCGCGTGTAATGGTCGATCCATAGACATTACAGATGGCCAGGATCGTTGCGCCTTTTGCTTTTAATTCGCGCATCGCAGCGATCGTGTCGGCGGTTTCTCCGGACTGGCTAAGGGCAATCACAAGGGTATTCGGCTGAATGACAGGATTTTTGTAGCGGAACTCAGATGACACTTCCACACGAACGGGAAGATGCGCATATCCTTCAAACATGTAGCTTGCAATCAAACCAGCATGATAAGACGACCCGCAACCTAAAATAAGGATCCTTTCAATCTTGGATAGATCCTGATCATCAATCAGAAGGTCTTCAAAAACAGCTGTTCCGT
>CAZOAX010000181.1:0-5289 GCA_964577735.1 uncultured bacterium | reverse complement strand
ACCGGTAGTCAGCATGTGGATTTTATTTTGAGAGTGGCAAAGGAAGAGCAAAAAATTAAAGTCTTTGAAAAAGAAGGGAAGTATTTTGCACGCATTTCAGCTGGTGTGAGAATTACAGATGCTGACACAGAACTATTTGAGAAATATGGACTTGCCTTTTTTCCAAATAACACAACTCTTCATACAGCTTCTGTAGTGGGGATCTTTTCTAATGGCTGCTATGGCCCCAGTGGAAAAGAAGGGCCTATTTCTACCAAGACTGTAGAGATGCGTGTTGTAGACCCATTTGGTAATGTGATGACTTTGTCTAATACCCAAAATCAAGACCTATTTCGTAAAGTGCGTGACTGCCATATGTCCACCTGTTTTTTTGTTATTGATATTACGGTGGAAGTGCAGAAAAAATTCCTGCTGAAGCAGCATAACGTGGTGTACAAAGATGTAGAGGAATTTAAAATAGCAGCTGAGAAGGTCAATCCGCTTAAAGAAGATCATTTTGTTGCGATGTACTTTCCCTCCATCGAAAATGGCCTTCGGATCACGACAATGTCAAGAACAGAAGACAAACCGTCTCACGTGCTCACTCTGAATGAGCATGCAAATAACGATTATGAAAGTTTACTTGTGACAAATATTGGCGAGCCCTTAATTCGTCTTGTTGTTAACTCAACAACCTTACGCCCTTATTTTCCTGTCATTTTAAAAGCTGCAGCCCTGAAAACTTTTGGAACTGAAAAAGAGACAACACTTATCGATTGGTCAGGTCCATCCTACCATTTTCTGAGAACCTATACAGGAGAACCACTCGAAGATCTGAACTGGCTTATTCAAGTAGACAGTGAGGATGAAGCCTGCAAGATGACTATCGATCTTTTGGCTCTGACTAAAAAAGTATTGGACAAAGAAGGGGAAGAGAGTCATTTCCCTGTTTTAAATACTTTCGTGCGGTATACAAAAGGTGTTGCAGATCCTGATGCAGAAGGCGGGATTGCCCCTACATCCGTAAACAAAAATACGCAAGGGATCCTTGCTTTTGAATTTATCGCGTATACACCGCTTGCCAAAACAGCTTCTTTTAAGAATGCTGTCGATGCAGTTATCGAGTATTTAACTACAAATAAATGTCAGTTTACCTATCACTATCCAAAGCACATGCCGGATGACATTAAATCATTAACTCAACTGAGAGTTGATGAGTTAAGTCAAAAGCGTCTTAAAAATACCCAACAAGCGATCTTTGATTTTCATGGGGGAGAGCACAATATTCAATTTTCACCATTCCTGACTCCTGAGAAAAAGGTATTTGTAGGACTTGCCTCACCGGATACTCTTAAACCGAAATCGGTGCATAAAATTAAGAAGTTAACCGATGAACAAAAGAAAGCACGGACTGCAGAGAAGCAAAGAGCAATTACAGCACTCCATACACTTGCTATAGAACAGAAGCAAGAAAGATATGCGAGAAGAGCTAAGAATAAGCTAGCTACCTACAAATAAAGAAAAGCCCGGGTGCACCCCGGGCTAGTTTTTAGAAGCCGAATTCTAAGCTGACGCCGGCCCCTTCATTGACCGGCTCAGTATAGTAATTGCTGTACGTCGCAGGCTGTGTATAGTAATAATTGCTATAACCGGGACTTGCGTTGTAATAGTAGTAAGGTTGATTCATATAAAGTCCTGCTCCACCAAGTCCAAGGCCAAGACCCCATCCCCGATAGTTGTTGTAATGATGGTTTCCCCAATTTCCGTGATGATGGCCATGATGTCCGCCGTGATGCCCTCCATGCCGTCCATGATGTCCGTGGTGTCCACCTCCATGATGCTTGCCGCCATGATGGCCACCACCGTGACCGCTGCGAGCATCCAAATCAACAGTAAAAAAAGCAGTTGATAAAGCTACCATTATTGCTAACTTTTTCATACTTTTGCTCCTTGTTACACACAAGGCGCAATTTTCATGCCAAGTACTCTAGTTGAATAGGTTCGTAAATTTTCAACGCTCGTGCTCGAGTGCCGCGCGCACTAAAGGCGCAAAGGCGCAAAGCCTTCGGCTCGAGTTGGTTCTCTTCCTCCAGAAGAAAGTTCTTTTCTTCTGGACAGCAGTTTTTATGCTCCGACGGAGCATAAAAAGTCTAACTCGTGAAACTAAACGCACATTGCTGCCGAAGGCTTTGCGTCTTTGCGCCTTTAGTGAGCGCCTTTAGGCTGCGAACGAGCGTTTAAATAATCTTTGTTAGAGGCCGATGTTTAGATTGAGGCTGGCAGGCTCTGTGACGGGTTGTGAGTAGTAGATTTGAGCGGGAGTAGGTGTTGCGTTGTAATAATAGTAGGGTTCTTGATAGATGCCTGCACCTCCAACGCCAAGCCCGAGGCCGAAACCTGAGTAGTAGTCATTGTAATGACGATCACCCCAGTTTCTATGATGATTGCTGTAATATCCATGATGCCCACGATGCCCATGATAGTCATGATGCCCATTGTGATGGCCGCCATGATATCCGTGGTGTCCGCGATGGTGCCCACCGCCATGATGTCCGCCGCTATGATGCCCACCACCGTGATGACCGCCGCCACGTGCATCTAAATTCAATGTGAAAAGCAATGCTAGCAGTGCTAACTTTTTCATGCGTTTACTCCATTTTGGTTGGCAATGTATCGAGGAGGACTGACACTTTGTTGTGATCAATCTCTAGGATGCCTCCGGTTATCTTGTAATGAGCAACTTGATTTTGCGCATCGGTGTATTCAAATTCACCCTCTTTGAGGGTGGTTATCATAGGAGCATGGTTGCTTAATACTTCAAAGTAGCCGCTCGATCCGGGCGCCTTTAGATCTTTTGCATCTCCGTCATAGAGGACTTCTTCTGGTGTTGCAATAAATAGGTGAAAGATCATACGGCTGCCGGTGCTTTATCTGCTTTTGCCAAGACTTCTTCGATGGTTCCAACCATATAGAAGGCTTGCTCAGGGATGTGATCAAGTTCGCCATCCACAATCATCTTAAAGCCTTTGACGGTGTCTTCTTTTTTGACGTATTTGCCCGGCTTGCCTGTGAATGTTTCTGCAACAAAGAAAGGCTGAGATAGAAAGTTACGGATTTTGCGCGCTCTTGCTACAAGTAGTTTATCTTCTTCCGAGAGTTCATCGACACCCAAGATGGCGATAATGTCTTGCAGGTCTTTATAACGTTGGAGGATTCTTTGAACGGCACGGGCCGTGTCGTAGTGTTCAGCTCCGAGTACATCCGGATCTAAAGTTCTTGAGGAAGAGGTGAGTGGGTCAACAGCTGGATAAATACCGAGTTCTGCAATTTGTCTTGAAAGGGTGATGGAGGCATCCAAGTGGGAAAATAAACTTGCAGGAGCCGGATCCGTATAGTCATCGGCCGGAACATAAATCGCCTGAACGGATGTGATCGAACCGGATTTAGTTGAGGTGATCCGTTCTTGAAGCGCACCAATTTCAGTTCCAAGAGTGGGTTGGTAGCCTACAGCAGAAGGCATACGCCCAAGAAGCGCAGAAACTTCAGAGCCCGCCTGAACAAAACGGAAGATATTATCGATGAAGAGAAGCACATCCTGATTCTGCTCATCCCGGAAGTATTCGGCCATTGAAAGTCCGACAAGAGCAACTCGTAGTCTTGCTCCGGGCGGTTCGTTCATCTGTCCAAAAACAAGGCATGTTTTATCTAGAACACCTGAGTCTTTCATTTCAAGCCAGAGATCATTTCCTTCACGGGTTCTTTCTCCAACGCCGCAGAAAACAGAGATGCCGTGGTGCTCGATCCCGATATTATGGATAAGCTCCATGACGATAACAGATTTACCAACACCCGCGCCTCCAAATAGACCTACCTTACCTCCCTTTGGATAAGGGGCGATCAAGTCGATCACCTTGATTCCTGTTTCAAAGATCTCAATGGTGGTTTCTTGATCATCAAATGATGGGGGTTCTTTATGGATCGGAGCTCTTGGCCCTTTTGCATCCAATGGTCCGATATCATCCAGTGGTTCGCCAAGCACGTTAAAAATACGTCCCAGTGTTTTTGGGCCGACAGGTACAGTGATCGGTGCGCCGGTATCGACAGCTGTCATACCGCGGACCAGACCTGTTGTGGAGGAGAGCGCAATACAGCGAACGGTATTGTCTCCTAAATGGATTGCGACTTCTACTGTTAGGTGGATCTTTTTCTCTGGATCATTGATGGTGATCGCGTTCAAAATAGATGGCAGGTGCCCTTCAGGGAATTCAATATCGACTGTCGGGCCGATCACTTGTTTAATGGTTCCAGTTGTCATACTTCTGCTCCTGCTGAGATTTCAATCATTTCGCGTGTTATTTCCCGTTGCCTGAGTTTATTTTTGGTCAAAGTCAGGCTTTCAATTAAATCCTCTGAATTTCGACTTGCTGCTTGCATAGCGACGATCCTTGCGGCAAGTTCAGCTGCATAGGATTCATCAAGCGCGCTCTGGATCCTTGTTTGGCAGTAGCGGGGAAGGAGCTCTGCAAGGATTTCATTTCCACAAGGCTCCAAGATGAAATTGAGGTTTTTATTGTTTTTGGATTCTTCTATTTTTTCAATGGGGAGGAACTTTTCTAAAACAATCGACCGCTTCATCACCGAAATGTAGTGAGTGTGCATTAACCAGATATCATCGAAAGTTCCATTTAAATAGAGGTCGACCAGGGATTGTGAAAAGCTTTTGATTTCTTCGAGTTTTATTTTTCCACCCCAGCTTTCGATCCGGCTATGCGTTTTCCATTGCGTGCGATAAAAGTGTTCGTGGGCTTTTTTCCCAACCAGGATGAGCTCTACAGACTCAGGAGGATAGTTTTTTAAAAATTTTTCGGCTTCTAAGATGAGCGAGCTATTATAGGAGCCGCAAAGCCCTTTATCGGCTAATACGATCACAAAACATGTTTTTTTTACCGGCCTTGGAACAAATAGGGGATTATTCAGATGCATCGCAACAAGTTTGTCGAGGATCTCTTTTAACTTTTTTGCGTAAGGAGCGGAATGTTCTGCTTTTTTTTGTGCCCGCTTCAAATGAACAGCAGCAACCCGTTCCATGGCCTGCGTAATCTTTTTAATGTTCTCAACGGAATGAATCTGCCGTCTTATGTCCCTTAATGAGCTCATCGAATCTCTTTAAATTTTTTCGCAGCTTCTTTTAATAGATCACTCGTTTTTTGGTCTAAATCTTTTGTTTCGGCAATCGTTTCAGGGATTTTCGGGTAGTGCTCGTGGATATAGGTAAGAAAGTCCTTTTCAAATTCTTTGATTTTTTCAAGT